>JAYUSC010000271.1:0-4216 GCA_043755885.1 Pseudanabaena sp.
CCGATCGCTATCTGAATTAAAACAACTCGTGCCATATTTAGCTCAAGAGATTCCTTTCTTGAAGCTTCTAATTTTGTTTGGCTCTAGAGCAACAGGACAAAATCACGAAGACAGCGATTATGACTTTGCTTTGATCTACGACCGAGAAATTTATCAAGATTGGAAAAGTAAAGGAGCCTCTTGGTTTAGCCTGTATTCTATTTTTGAGAATATATTTGAACTTCCTAATGAAGCCGTCGATCTTGTCGATCTTAATCGATGCTCAGAGATACTGGCTCATGTGATTGCTTGTGATGGCAAGCTTTTGTATGAGAAGCAATCGGGCGAATATGATGAGTTTCTCAAGCGAAGCTTAATGAGTCATGAACAGACAAAAAAAATGCGTCAGGAACAGCGTCAAAGTCTTGAACGTAAATTACAGGTATTAGGCGTATGAAAAATATTAACCCTGAAGTAGTTCGGCGTAAACTTGATGAGATTTTAGATTATATCAATGATCTCAAAAGCTTTGAGATACTTACACTGGAAGAGTTCTTATCTGAACGGCATAGACAATTCACGGTAGAAAGAATTATGGAACTCATTGTCCAAGCATCCGTTGATATTAACAGATATTTACTTAAAAAAAAAAGAGTAAATCCTAGTTCATTATCAAGCTATAAAACTTTTGTAGAAATTGGCAAGCTTGGCATAATTACTGAATCATTAGCAGAGGTAATCAAGCAATCAATAGATACTCGCAATGCTTTAGCTCACAGATATGATGACATTTCGCCTGAAGAGGTGTTTGAAGAAATTGCAGATATTCTAGAGAAATATCCAGTTTATGCAAGACAGATTTCAACATTTATTGAATCTCTAGATAAAGATCCTGAAGAGTCAATCTAAAACATATATCAATCATTTAGGTTTATTAAATTAAAATTGTGACTAAACAAAAAAAATTGAGTGTGGACGAGAATCAGTTGTCAATCTTTAATAGTGTTTCTACCTCAGAATCAACTAACTTATTGAATGATTCTCAAGATGATGAAGACTATCCAGAGCTTGATTTGGATAAGATTGATGATGATTCTGATCTGGATGATGAGAAAAGCGATCGCAATATCGAGACAAAGCAAGAACTGCTAACTTTAAAATTAATGCGTGAGGCGATTGCCGCCCAAAACCCTGATGATCCAGTGATGGCGGATTTTGCAGAATATGTATTGCCTAAGCTGTTACCTGTAGTTGTTGGTGTGACCGCCAAAGGTGGCAAGTTTTTTGATGAACTCGATCGCAAAAATGAGGTCGAAGGAAAGGCAAAAGTTAGACGTGATAATGCGGCTGATCAATCATTGGGTACACATTTATTAAATGGGCTATTTCCTGCAAATCTGATTGAACAGAGATTAGAAAAACTTAATACAACTGTCAGAAGAAAAGTTGGAGAGTTTGAACGCAGACTGGTGATTGCAGGATTTATTTTGCATGACTTTGAGAAGTTCAATTACGATCTATTTCCTGAAATGCCAGCGAAATACAAGTCCTCGAATCATGATCAAGATATTCGCAAACTCTCTTTAGATAAGCATCGTGCAATTATTTCTATATTCGTGGTTGCTTTAGGGCTTGATCAGTTTATTAGTAATGGCTCTGAGCAATGGAAAGAGTATATAGACGATTTGCTCTGTATTGCTTACAACGCACAATGTCGATGGGATACAAACTGGAATTTCTCGGATTTTGGATTAGGTAATTTAAGCCTAGACGATCGCACTTTGCGCTGTCTCACTGATCTCACCTGTTTAGCTGATTCTCTCGCCTCTATCGTAAAACATCCACAGGATGCAGTCAAAACTAAGTTCAAGGAGCTAATGCACCAACTTAGCGATGGACAATTACGATTTACCTATCACAGTATTTCTGAG
This sequence comes from Pseudanabaena sp., assembly GCA_043755885.1. Taxonomy (GTDB): domain Bacteria; phylum Cyanobacteriota; class Cyanobacteriia; order Pseudanabaenales; family Pseudanabaenaceae; genus Pseudanabaena. Next base: position 1,911 of record JAYUSC010000271.1, read on the forward strand.
AATCGCGGCGTACTTACAAACGTTGCTAATAATGCCTTGATGGATGCTCATGTTGATCTCAATACAGCAGAGAATCAATACTATGAGCCGCTTTTGTATTTGCCGACAGGCGTAATCTATCTCACTTTGCGAGATGCACCACCTGTTCAAGTAGAAGGACTAAGCGATCGCGTGGTTGCGAAAATCAAAAAACTTTGTGCTGACCAATTGCGCGATCGCAAAGTTGGCTTTAGTCGTGGCAATGTGGGCATAAAGTTCGCTGATTATTACAATCTATTTTTTGATTTTGAAGAATTTTTGAGATTCTCTGTTGATGCGGTAATTAACAAGATTAAAACTAGCAAAGCACCCGACAAAGCTAGTAATTTAGCCATATTTCAGCGCAAAGGATTTCTGTCGGAAGATCTAAAATTTGATTTTAAAGAAGATCCTCGCATCGATCATCTAGCCGAACTTGGCGCTTTAGTCGTTAAACAACTTTGGGAAGATTATTTGGTCAAAGTTAAAGATTTGCGAAAACTTGACAAAAAATTACCAGCACCTCGCGAATTAAATCTTACCCTTGCATCCCTTGCGTTTCTGGGATTAGCTGATTTGCGATCGCAAGTTGTCGAACTTCAAGAACTTAAAAATACGGGCGGTATTGCCTATGAGTGGTACTACATCGCCGCCAAGTATTTAGAAACTGAAGACGGCTTAGGCTCACTAGATGTGCGGGATATTGGCTATAAGTTAGTCAATTATTTCATCGAACTGACTAAACCCATTCGCGATCAATATCAATTGCCTGACCCTTGGCAAGATTTAAAAGATTGGTGCGATCGCGTGGTGATGCTTCCTAGTCAAGAGGTTGAAGCCAATGTTGACCAAGTTGATATCTTCCTAAAAGAGCTAGATTTTTACAACGCAGCCAAAAAATCAGGACGAGGTAAACAAGCAATCTGCTCAATTTCTCATTCACCCTATACGGTGACAGAGCAAATGGAATCATCGGTGCTATTTACACCACAAGTCTATACAAATAAACAAATGCTGGGCGGCTCGAATGCCAAGCGGAATATTTCTAGCATTGCAGGAATCGAGATTATGTTGCGGCAAATCTTGATGAATCAAACCCAAGCAGTCGGCAAATCCTTTGAAGATGGCAAATATCGCTATCTTTATTTCTATCCCACTTATTACTTCACTCCCGAAACAAATAAGTTCTTACAAAAGGCTTATATGAATATCGCTCAAACTCGTTTTGATACAAGCCTTCGCAATCATTTTGTATCTAAAGATCTACAGGCTGACTTCAGTTCAGCAAATTATCAAAGCGCCGATGCTTTCTTGCTTGATGACATAGGCGATCGCAAAGATCACACCTTCAAAATGAAATATCCTGAAGATCAACCGATGACCTTCTATTTCATGGCAATGCCACCAAGTCGAGATGCTACCGACACCGAATCATGGGTGATGCCAAGTTGGTTAGCCCTAGCTTTTCCAATGATTCTTGATGTAAAAACCGTTGTTTCTGAATCCCCAGTACCGCCATTTATTGATGGTACTGAGTTTGAAGAAACCGTGTTTCTCGATAGCGCTCCCCATGCGTTTCGAGTTCTCACTGGCGGCGATCGCTTCCGTTTAGATTATATTCTCGATGGTTGGCAAGACCCTACTGGTGGAGAGCATCCTGCGCCACTGAATAAGCTCACGGCTGCCTATGCGATTCATCTTGATGTTAATGCTAAACAAAGTAAAGGAGGTTATGATGCAAATTGGGGGCGACTAACAGAACTAGCGAAAGACTTTGAAACTAGCCCACTATATGTCTTTGCGTATCTCAATAAATGGGTTCGCAATGCCAAAGTTGATGCTCCTAGCATCGCTAAAATCAAACTTTATACCTATAACTTCTATCCCTGTTTTGACGCTTATGTAAAACATCAGCCAAATTCGACAAATTCCATTAAACTAGAAATACAGGAGCAATCACCCTTGAATCATCCTCAAAAACTCACAGAACTCTATCGTCAGTTCTATCGGGCTAACAAGTCTTATAATCCCAAGGCTAATGCAGTCCTGAAACCAATTGATGTCGCTTCTAGTACAATCCTTAAAGCCGATCCTAGCTTTCATGGTGAAGCATTAGTTCACGTTGTTGCCGCCGAAGTTTGCAAATTGATTGATCGCGTTCATGCTTCCACTGCCGAAGGGCGTTGGGTACTCAAAGATCGGGAGGAGGAGCGCCAAAAAATTCTTGAGTTCGCAAACTATTTCGTCAAGGATGTATTTGTTGAGACTTTTAAAGGCGATCGCGCTCG
>JAYUSC010000272.1:0-4208 GCA_043755885.1 Pseudanabaena sp.
TCCAGAATCTACGCGCCAATGGGTGCAAGAGATGGTTAAAGTTAGTGGAGATATCAAGCTTGATCTAAGCCTAACAATCCCCAACTTACAGTATAAAGTGGACGAGTTTAATCCTTTTGAAAAAGCTAATTATTGGATGAAGTGGTCATAAGTCATCTTGATCTTTGGGAATGCGATCGCTTTTTTTGATTTGAGAGTGCGATCGCAGCTTGTTTAATTGAGATGCGATCGCAGTTTGATTTTTGAGATGCGATCGCTGGTTGGTGGATTGAAAATGCGATCGCGGCTTGATTTTTGGGAGTGCGATCGCTGTTTTTGATTAGATTGCGATCGCTTTTTAGTTGGGGCGATCGTTGTTTATGAAATGAGAGGGCGATCGCTGGTTGTTTGATTGAAGGCAGATCATTTTTTTGTTAGGACGATCATTGTTTATGAAATGAGAGTGCGATCTCTGATTGTTTGATTGAGAGGTGATCGCTTTTTTTTGCGATTGCTTTTTATAAAATGAGAGGGCGATCGCTGATTGTTTGATTGAGGGGCGATCGTTGGTTGATGAGATGAGTAGGCGATCGCTGTTTTGTTGATTGAGAGTGCGATCACTGGTTGTTTGATTAAGGAGCGATCGCTTTTTTGTTGGGGCGATCGTTGTTTTTGATGAGAGTGCGATCACAGGTTGTTTGATTGAGGAGCGATCGCTTTTTTTGTTAGGGCGATCGTTTTTTGTGGAGTGCGATCGCGATCGCGTTTTGGTGATGAGAGTGCGACCGCCCATTAATTTGGTGCTGAACAAACTTGCAAATCAACAATCAAAAGAAAATACTATATAATCAACTCATTAACCTTAACAAAACCTTTATGATTATGGAAACCATAATGATTAACCAAGCGCAGTTGGATCTCCCAAAACTGATTGCTGACATTAATCAAAAGCATCAGCCAATTCTCATTAAAGAAACAACAGGTAATGCAGTTTTAATTTCTGAACAAGAATGGAACGAAATCCAAGAGACACTCTATATTCAATCTATTTCTGGACTTGCTGAGTCAATTCTTCAAGCAGCAGCCACTCCTCTCGAAGACTGTATTAGTGTTGAGAATATTGAATGGTAATGTGGAAAGTAGTTTTGACAAAACAAGCCAATAAAGATGCTAAAAAATTAACTGCCGCAGGATTAAAATCCCAAACAGAAGCATTGCTGGCAATTTTAGCAGAAAATCCTTATCAACCACCTTCTGAGAAATTAAAAGGTGATTTATCTGGTTATTATTCACGAAGAATTAATATTCAACATCGCTTAATCTATCAAATTATGCCAGACGAAAAAATTGTTAAAGTTTTACGAATGTGGAGTCATTATGAATAATTTCTATTCAACTAACTCCAACTTTTAGGCGATCGCAGTTTGATTTGGGTTGAGAGTGCGATCGCTTTTTTGTTGGGGCGATCATTGTTTATGAAATGAGAGTGCGATCGTTGAATGTCTGATTGAAGGGCGATCTCTGTTTTTGATAAGAGTGCGATCGTTGGTTGTTTGATTGAAGGGCGATCGCTTTTTTTTTAGGGCGATCTTTTTGGTTGAGGTGCGATCGCTGATTGTTTGATTGAGGGGCGATGGTTTTTCTGTGAAATGAGCAGGTGATCGGTAGTGGCGGCGAATCACGATTTATTATTTTATGATGTATATTAAAGAAATTAAAGATCAAATTTTTTGAATAAACTGATTAATCGGCAGGAAATCAAAGATATGGAAAAACTTGCAATTGCCACAATTCAAAGAGACTTAGTTAACCTCGTTAAGCTAGTTACCGAAGAAAATAAAACTTATGAAATAGAAAGTGATAATGCCTCAGCTGTATTGATTTCACAAAAAGAATATGAAGGTTTACAAGAAACTATAGAACTGCTCTCAATTCCAGATTTAAGAAAAAGTTTGCAACGCTCCCTTGCTCAAATCACTAATAACGAAACATACTCCTTTGAGGATGTATTGGGAGATGTAGATTAATGATTTATGAAATCCGCTTCACCAAAGAAGCGAAAAAAGACGTAACCCAGCTAAGTCCAAAATTAAAACAAAAACTCAAAAAAATTATTCAGGAGCAAATCATACTAAATCCCTACAGGGGTAAAAAATTAGTCGGCGATCTAACTGGTTTCTTCTCTTTACGGCTGAATTATAAAGATAGAATCCTTTACACCATTGATGATCAACAAAAGCTAATTTATATTCACCGCGTTAAAACGCATTACGGAGAATAGAGATAGTTCATAGTGATCGCTGGTTGTTTGATTAAGGGGCGATCTCTATTTTTGATGAGAGTGCGATCGCTGGTTGCTTGATTGAAAGGCGATCGCGTTTTTTGATGAGAGTGCGATCGCTGTTTGATTTGGTTTGAAAGTGCGATCGCCATAATGTTATCATAGGGATTAGAACGTTCAGCTTTTGTCGAATGATTAGTCATAGCCAAATCCAAGCATTTAGCCAGCAGATTGTCGAGCAGTTTGATCCTGAACAAATTATCTTGTTTGGCTCCTATGCTTATGGACAACCAAATCAAGACTCTGATGTTGATTTACTGGTGGTATTGCCCTTTGAAGGACTACCAGTTTATAAAGCGATCGAAATTCGTAGAAAGCTTAAACCGACCTTCTCACTAGATCTAATTACTCGAACATCTAAACAAATCCAGCAGCGTCTAGACATGGGTGATTTTTTTATTAAAGACATTCTCCAAAAAGGTCTTATTCTCTATGAAACCAATTACAGAAGAGTGGGTTAATAAAGCAGAAGGTGATTTTGCTACTGCCCACAGAGAAATCCAAGTTGAAAATATCCCTAACTATGATGCCGTGTGTTTTCATAGTCAACAATGTATAGAAAAATACTTAAAAGCCTGTCTACAAGAAGAAAACATTGCTTTCGGCAGAACTCATGACCTAACGAAATTATTAGATTCACTAGTAACAATCGAACCAAGTTGGGAAAGATTTCGTAATCCTCTAGACGAGCTAACAGCCTATGCAGTTGAGTTCCGTTACCCTGGTATATCTGCCAACCAATCAATTGCCAGTCAAGCTTTTGCAGACTGTACAGAGATTCGTCAAGCAATACGTCAACATTTAGGTTTAGAGAATTAATTTTTTTAACTTAGTTGTGATTTAGGTGCAATCTCTGTTCAGTTAATTTTCTAGAGAAGTGATTGCCTTTTGATTTTTGAGAATGCGATCGCTTTTTTGTTGGGGCGATCGTTGTTTATGAAATGAGAGTGCGATCGCATTTTGACGATTGACAATTTTTATACTGTGAACTACAGTTAACACATGACTGAGGTTCGCCAGACAGAAATATTTGCCAACTGGTTTGTCAAGCTAAGAGACAAAAAAGCCAAAGCCCGTATACAAGCCCGCATTGATCGTATGGAAATGGGAAACTTTGGTGATGTTGCTCCAGTTGGACAAGGAGTAAGCGAAATGCGAATATTCTACGGTACTGGCTATAGAGTCTATTTTGTACAGAGAGGTTCAGTCCTTGTGATACTTCTATGTGGTGGCGATAAAAGCACTCAGACTTCTGACATAAATAAGGCTAAGCAACTAGTTAAACAATTAGAGGATTGAATTATGGCTATCACCACTACTCGATGGAATTCAGCAGAACATCTAAAAACAGAAGAAGATATCCAATTATACTTGGAAGCTTGTCTTGAAGAATCAGGTGATGATCCTAACGTGATAATTCACGCATTTAGCGTCATCGCTCGTGCTAAGAACATGACTCAGTTAGCAAAAGACTCAGGTTTAACAAGAGAGGGATTATACAAAGCATTATCTCCTGATGGTAATCCTACTTTTGCGACAGTGACAAAAGTTGCTAAAGCACTTGGATATAAGTTGACTGTCCAGCCAGTTGTTTGATCTTGTGGGTTAGTTGAACTCTGATTTTGAGTAGAGAATTAATTAGGCGATCGCGTTTTTGTGGTTAGTGCGATCGCAGGTTGATTGTGAGTGCGATCGCAGTTTGAAGATCGAAAATTTAGGAATCTGTTAGAATCGATTAGTAGACATTCCTAAAATTGTAGTTGCCATCAACAACTAACGAACTAGCCCAAAAATATCATGTCTAATCCTCTATCAATTCGGCTCAGTCGCGATCGCTACATCAACCTACTCACCGACTTTGGCTTCAAGCGCCTATTTGGAACCGAGC
>JAYUSC010000273.1:0-4206 GCA_043755885.1 Pseudanabaena sp.
GTAGCCCGCCGCAACTTTTTTGGGTTTTATATGGATCGTTTTTTCTTAGGGTTCCCTTAACCGTCGCCATTCTGGGTTTCGATAAGCCATTTTCGGACAGCACGGACAATACTCGTACTATTATCTGTTGCTGACATCTGGAGGAAGCGTCCCAGTATATCCCCAGAGATTATCGTAAAAATGGCACTAAATTCACATTCAATATAATCTCGATCTTGCAATTGGAAAATTTTTATACTCCCATTTGCAAAGCGCCATACTTCAGGAATCCCTAGCTGCTGATAGACCGCAAAACTTCGCGCACTAGAATTGGTGATATCAACTTCAATGATTAAATCTGGTGGTGGATCGATAGAAATATCGATCCGATTGCCACGGATGCGATCGGCATTTTGAATGTAAAAGCTAGAGTCTGGTTCGGCTCCTTTCTTGATATCGCTACGGTTTAGCGTGACCGAGCCAAACTCTTTTAGTGGTAAATCTAGCTCCTCAGCTAAAACCCCAACTATTCGGGCTAATAAGCGATTAATTGCCTCATGAATATCTGACGGCATCCTAATTTCTAAAACTCCGAGATCGTAAACTAAACGAACAGAACTGCGATCGCCTATATCGTCAAGCATCGCTTGATAAGTCTGCCAACTAATATTTGATAGTACGACATCACCAGTTGCGTTATCGGCAAATTTCTTGGTGATTTTTTTAGAAATTTCTTGCGTGTGCAATGCGCTAGCGATAGTCATAAGATTAATCTTTTTCTTTAACTATAGCGATCTTAATTTGGATTAGGACGCAAAACCCAAAGATGGCGCTTTGCGCCGCCACTCACTTTTTGGGAGAAACAAGGCTTGTGATATAGTTTTCTGTGTCTTAACCATCATCCCCCAAACCAAATGACTAAAGTCAAAATTGCCTCCACTACCGATGTCATTTCTAATAAAGTCCTCAAAACTAAAGCCAATGGGCAGTCTGTGATCGTCGCCAAAGTTGGTGATAAATATTGTGCGATCGCAAATAAATGCCCTCACTTTGGACTACCTCTAGCCAAAGGTAAATTTGAAAATGGCACAATTACCTGCCCATTCCACGGTTCCAAGTTTGAAATGTGTACTGGCAAAAATACAGAGTGGGTTGAATCCTTTGTGGGTATTCCCCTCCCAGATATTGCCAAAAAAATGATTGCCATGGGCAAAACTTCTACCGACGTGAAAAGTTTCGCAGTCACCCAAGAAGGCTCTGATCTATTCATCGACGCATAAAAACGCAAAAAAAACTGCCGCGCAATGCGCGGCAGTTTTTTTTGGGTTTTGGTAGTTTTGGTAGGGTGCGTTACGCTGTCGCTAACGCACCTAAAGCCTCAGATGGTGCGTTAGCGGAGCGTAACGCACCCTACAGCCTATTGGTATTTTTTGAATACCAGCGTCACGTTATGACCGCCAAACCCAAAGGAATTAGAGGTCGCCACATTAATCGTCATCGGACGCGACTTGTTCGGCACATAGTCGAGATCACAGTCAGGGTCAGGATTTTCTAAGTTCATCGTGGGCGGCGCAATATCATTTTGAACTGCTAAAACTGTGGCTACTGCCTCGATGCCACCCGATCCGCCCAGCAAATGTCCTGTCATCGACTTCGTAGAACTAACAGCTACTTTGTAAGCATGATCGCCCAAAACTTTCTTGATCGCCTTAGTCTCCGTACTATCATTTGCCGCAGTGCTTGTACCATGGGCATTGATATAGTCCACCATCTCAGGTGTAACATCGCCATCCTTAAGGGCGAGATTCATTGCCCTGACTGCGCCTTCACCATTGGGCGAAGGTGAGGTCATATGGTAAGCATCACAGGTACAGCCATAGCCGACAATTTCTGCATAGATCTTTGCTCCACGCGCTAGAGCATGTTCCAGATTTTCAATAATCAAAATACCTGCGCCTTCGCCCATCACAAAACCATCGCGATCTTTGTCAAAAGGACGAGAAGCATGGGCTGGATCATCATTACGGCGAGACATAGCGCGAGCCGAGGCAAATCCTGCAAAACCTAGGGGCGTAATCGCCGCCTCAGTCCCACCACAGATCATCGCTTGAGCAAAGCCGCTCTGGACGAGACGAAAAGCATCGCCGATCGCATTGGAGCCAGCCGCACAAGCAGTGACGGTGCAGGAGTTCGGTCCTTGTGCGCCCGTATGAATGGCGGTCAAACCCGCAGCCATATTACCGATCATCATCGGAATCATAAATGGACTGCAACGGCTTGGTCCTTTGGTGCGAATAATTTCATGCTGATCTTCGAGGACTTGCAAGCCACCAATTCCAGTACCGAGCAAAACCCCGATCTGAGGCGCATTAAGCGGCGTTATTTCCAGATTTGCATTGCGTAATGCTTGAATACTGGCGCTCACACCAAATTGAGCAAAGCGATCCATACGTCGCGCTTCTTTGGCTGGCACATAGGCAAGAGGATCAAAATCTTTGACTTCGCCACCAACTCGACATTCATGGTCGGTGGTATCGAAGCGGGTAATTTGTGTAATTCCGTTTTTGCCATCGACTAGACCTTGCCAGTATTCTTCGACCGTGTTACCGATCGGTGTGATTGCACCTAGTCCAGTGACAACGACGCGAGAGAGGGGCTGAGGGTTTTGCATTTCGTAATGATTTGGTAGAGTTTACGAAATATGAAGGTTGCCAGAAAGGTTGCCAGACAACCCTCATATTTCACTAGGCAGCTTGTTTGCTGTCAATGTAATCAACGGCGTTCTGTACAGTGGCAATCTTTTCTGCGTCTTCGTCAGGGATTTCAACGCCGAATTTTTCTTCCAAAGCCATAACCAATTCGACGGTATCGAGGGAGTCAGCGCCAAGGTCGTTGGCAAAGCTAGCTTCAGGCTTAACTTCGGCTTTATCAACGCCTAATTGTGATGCAACGATGTCTTGAACTTGCTCAAAGGTAGTCATTTACTTATTCTCTGCTACAACCAATAAAACTTTTTAGCGTTTTTAATTTTATCGGATAAAGGTAGCTGTATATACACGATCGCAAATAACTATCGAAAAATTGAATTTTTAACCGCAGATTTCGGCTGACTTTCACTTATGACTCTTCGCGCCCTAGTCCTAAAACATAACTTTTAATTTGTCGGATTAAGAATAGTCCTGAGACTGAGTTACCCGTCGTATCAAGTGCAGGACTATAACAAGAGATCGCGGCTTGATCAGGAATAATCGATAGCAAAGCACCGCTAATACTCGACTTTGAGGGAACTCCGATATCATGAGCAAATTCTGCGGATGATTCATACATGCCGCATTGGGTCATGATCTCTAATACGAGGGGAATACTGGAAGATCGCTGCGTATAAACTAATAAAGTGCCAAGTTTCGCCAGATCTTGGACATTACCTCGCAAACAACAAATTTCTTCATAAACTGAAAGCGCTTGAATAGGATTAGTAATTATTCCTAGATGTTTAAGTTGATCTGCGATCGCTAAATTACGACGATTAGCAACCGATCGCACTGAAGCTAATATTTCCAGATCGAGCGTCAAATTTGTGCCAGATCGCTGATTTAGCCAATTTTGTAATGTTGCACAAGATTCTAATAGCGATGACAGGGCGATCGCACCGCTATTAATCATCGAATTTTCGGGTTTGCCTTGAGGAATTGCATTAAATGGTTCCGATGTTGCTTGGCGATCAACTAATTGAAAAACCTGCTCAGCACCTTTTGTCTCTAGCAAATAAAGTAACAAAAATGGCTTGATTACGCTCATTAATGGAAAAGTTAATGCTGTGTCACCCGCCATCAGATGATCACCGTTAACTTTTTGGATTGCGATCGCAATCGCTTGGGGGTTAGCCTTAGCAAGCAAAGGAATATAGTTTGGTAGATTGCCCTTAGCTGCTTCTTGTCGCGCTGATTTCATCCATTGTTGAAGATCATTTTTGAGCATTTTGTCTTGCCAAGTTTCTTTGTAGCATCGCCGCCAAATCTGATTCCCCAACACAGCGCCGCTCAGAGCAGTAAGTCATCAAATAAACACCGTTATTCATGCGTACCGTACTCGCCCGCACTCGAAAATCATCAGTAATAAACCAACAACGCTCTTGCCCCTGATTATTGTCATATTCAGTATCAATCGTCAAAATGCCATCGTCACCAAACCCATAGCGGCTAACCACAGGGATTTTTTCGACATAGC
>JAYUSC010000274.1:0-4204 GCA_043755885.1 Pseudanabaena sp.
TCTGGGTTTTATTATGCCTAGCTACTTACTGGGTTTTCCATGTAGTTGATCCCCTTGCTACGAAATATAATGTAACATGGGCATGGAGATTGAAAACCGCCGTTCGCTTATCTCTCAGCCCTAAAAGACCAAAATTCTCGCTTATTGTATGCTTTTTTATAAATAATGAGTTATTTTAGTTCGCGATCACCATCTTCCTCATGTCCTGTCTGTATGCGTGGCAAGATTTCGCCCATGCCGATGATGGAGTCTTTGGCTTGTGATTTTTGTAGTCATATGTTTATCCTTGAGCAAAGTATCGATCAGCGTCAGCAATTTTTGAAGATGGCAGATACGATTTCCTCGCTGCGATGGGCTTGGACAGGAAAGCGCTGGGAAAATGCCAATGCGGTGCAGGTTTATAACAGCCGTTGGCTGAGTATTTTGGGGATTTTATTAGTATTAGTACCAACTGCGATCGCATCGATTGCGGTCTATCTGTTTCCCACCGAGCCTGACGTTCCTCTTGCATGGTTTCCTAAGTTTTGGGCGATCGCCACTTTTTGCGGACATTTGATTGTGTTGTTATCAATCACCCGTGACTATACGGAGTTTCCGATCAGGGCTTACTGGCGATCAATTAAGCGATCGCTAAATCCAAAAAGCTAGTTGCGGCGCTTTGCGGCGCAACTAGCTTTTTGGGTTATAAAATGACAATATGGCAAAAAAGAAAAAAAGTGAACTCAAGGGACAGAGATATCTCAAAAAGGCTTTCCGCAAGTCTTTGTCGATATTTCGCTATGGTCTCAAGGCGCTAGGACTGGTCTGGACGACTAGCCGAGGCTTAACTTTAGCGATCGCAGTTTTTACGCTTGTGAGCGGACTATTACCCGCTGCGATCGCCTATGTCGGCAAATTGATTGTCGATAGCGTCGTATTAGCAGCGCGAAGTGGATTATTTAGCGATCGCAGTTTGGCGCTCAGTTATGTCGGCTTTGAAGCGATCTTGATCGTGGTTTTGGCGGCAGTTCAAAAAGGACTTAATGTATCTCAATCACTGCTGCGGGTGCTACTTGGGCAAAAAGTGAATGTCTTGATTTTAGAAAAAGCGCTCACCCTCGATCTAGCTCATTTTGAAGATTCAGAATTTTATGACAAGATGTCTCAGGCGCGATCGCAGGCTTCTAGTCGTCCGCTATCACTGATCAGCCGCATTTTTGGTTTAGCGCAATCAGCCTTAACGCTATTAACCTTTAGCGGATTGTTATTAAGCTTTTCGGTCTGGGCGGTGATTGTCTTGATATTAGCCGCGATTCCCTCTTTTATTGCCGAAACAAGATTTTCAGAACATGCGTTTAGACTATTTCGATGGCGATCGCCTGAAACCCGTCAGCAGCATTACATAGAGACTTTATTGGCGCGAGAAGACTATGCCAAGGAAGTGCAGCTTTATCAATTAGGTGGAATGCTGTTGCAACGTTATCGTGATGTTTTCGATCGCCTGTACGAGGGAGATCGAAATCTCACAATTCAAAAAGGATTTTGGGGCTATTTGCTGGGATTGCTGAGTACAGGTGCGTTCTATGCGGCTTACGCATGGATTGTGATAGAAGCGATCGCAGGTCGAATTAGCCTCGGCGAAATGACGATGTATTTGGTCGTGTTCCGTCAAGGTCAGTCTACTTTCACATCAGCACTGACTTCTATCGGTGGCATGTATGAGGATAATCTCTATCTTGCTAATCTTTACGAATTTTTAGAACAGCCAGTTCCGCAATCTCACGGCACAATTACTAAAGGAATCGGATCTGAAGGAATTAGATTTGAGAATGTGTCTTTTTGCTATCCCGAAAGCCAAGAGCCTGTATTAAACGACATCTCGCTGCATCTCAAGCATGGCGAAAAACTGGCGATTGTCGGTGAGAATGGCTCTGGCAAAACGACATTAATTAAATTATTAACGAGACTCTATACACCTAGTAGTGGCAGGATTTTATTAGATGGCGTTGATCTAAATGATTGGGATATTGACACATTACGCAAAAGAATTGGTGTGATTTTTCAGAACTTCGTACAGTATCAATTTACCGTAGGCGAAAATGTCGGCGTTGGTGATGTGGAACGCATTGATGACAGTGGAGAATGGGAAATTGCGACCGAGAAAGGCATGGCAAAGCCTTTTATTAACAATATGCCTCTGAAATTTGGGACGCAGTTAGGCAAATGGTTTAAGGGTGGTCAAGAGCTATCAGGCGGACAGTGGCAAAAGATTGCGCTTTCAAGAGCGTTTATGCGATCGCAAGCCGATATTCTCGTCCTCGATGAACCCACGGCGGCCATGGATGCGGAAGCGGAGATGAGCATTTTCAATCATTTCCGTTCGCTCACCAAAGATCAGATGGTAGTCTTAATTTCGCATCGCTTCTCAACAGTACGCATGGCAGACAAAATCATCGTGATGGCAGATGGTAAAATTATCGAGCAAGGCAGTCACGAGCAGCTATTAGCCGCAGACGGACGCTATGCCCATCTTTTTTCGCTGCAAGCAGCAGGTTACAAATAAAGAACCAATTTAGTTAGGCGCGGCTTCGCCGCGCCAAACTTGCAGAAAACTCACTAAATTGTAGGTAAAAACATCAGTATGCAAGATTTCAATTGGAAAAAGCTTCAGAATGGTTCCGATATTCGGGGCGTTGCGATCGCAGGTGTACCCAACGAAGATGTCAACTTGACTCCTGAAGTTGTCAAAATTTTAGGAAAAGCCTTTTCTAGCTGGTTATCTCAAAAACTAGATAAACCTACAGCAGAATTACTAATCTCCGTGGGACGCGATAGCCGCCTGTCGGGCGCAGAGTTGACACAAGCCGTAATGGCAGGAATTAATTCCCTCGGCAGTCAGGTTTATGATTTTGCGATCGCATCGACACCTGCGATGTTTATGAGTACGATTACGGATGGATTTAATTGCGATGGCGCGATCATGCTCACGGCTAGTCATTTACCATTTAATCGCAATGGCTTAAAGTTTTTCACCTCGCAAGGTGGCTTAGAGAAAAAAGATATTACGGATATTCTCAATCTTGCCGAAAAGAATGAATTTGTAACTGCATCTGCTCAAGGCAACATCACCGAACATGATTTTATAGCCGTTTATGCCGATCAGTTTGTCACCAAAATTCGCGAATCTGTCAATCATCCTCAGCATTACGAACAGCCTTTAAAAGGATTGAAAATCATTGTTGACGCTGGTAATGGTGCAGGTGGATTTTATGCCGACAAAGTTTTACAGCCTTTAGGCGCAGATATTACAGGGAGTCAGTTTCTCGATCCCGATGGCAATTTCCCAAATCACGTTCCCAATCCTGAAGACAGAGCCGCGATGTCTTCCATTTGTGCAGCCGTAATCAAACATCAAGCTGATTTTGGGATTATTTTTGATACCGATGTCGATCGCAGTGCGGCCGTCGATCAATTTGGCAAAGAGCTTAATCGTAATCGCCTGATCGCCATCATCTCCGCAATCATCTTACAAGAGCATCCTCAATCAACAATTGTCACTGACTCGATTACTTCCGATGGCTTAACCAAGTTTATTGAGCAAGATTTGCAGGGCGTACATCACCGTTTTAAGCGCGGTTACAAAAATGTGATTAATGAGTCTATCCGCTTAAACCAATCAGGACAAGAGTCTTGGCTAGCGATCGAGACTTCAGGACATGGCGCGATGAAAGAGAATCATTTCCTTGATGATGGTGCATATTTAGTCAGTAAGCTGTTGATAGAACTAGCAAAGTCAAAACTGGCTGGCAAATCCCTCACCGATTTAATTGTCAATTTGCAAGAACCCGTGGAGAGTGAAGAATTTCGGATCAAAATGAATGTGGAGGACTTCAAAACATTAGGCGATCGCGTAATTACCGATTTACAAGCCTTTGCCATAACTCAATCAGACTGGAAAATTGTGCCAAATAACTATGAAGGTATCCGAGTTGCTTGTACTGCACCAGATGAGAGTGGTTGGTTTTTACTAAGACTTTCGTTGCATGATCCTGTGATGCCTCTAAATATTGAGTCCAATGTCCAAGGCGGAGTTGCGAAAATCGCACAAAGATTAACCACCTTTTTGCACCCCATTGATTCCCTTGATACCTCAACCCTTTTATATATAAGACTTACGCAGTAGCCATGCACTCAAGTGCGCGGCTCAAAGCTCAAACCCATTGAA
>JAYUSC010000275.1:0-4202 GCA_043755885.1 Pseudanabaena sp.
CGGCGGGCTAAGCCCGCCGCCACATTTTTGGGTTTTATCTGGATCATTTTTTCTTGGGGTTCCCTTAGTTATCTATCCCCGAATCACAATAATTTCTCGCCCTGCGGGGCTGATGGCTATCTCGGTCGTAGTGCGATCGCAAAGCGGCGGCAACCCAGATCGGCGATTAAAGATCACCAACCAACCTGTATCCAAGCTCAATCCCGACAAGTATTTATCCAACTGATGCAAACCTTCCTTGATTGGATCAGATCTGCGATCGCGCCATACTTTCAACTCCATTCCCAAAGTTACTTTGCCATAGCGCAAACAAATATCCATCTTGCCCGAACCAATCGCATATTCTCTTTCCAATGTACCGCCACCATTAACAACACGATGCAAAAATGCCATCAATACTATCTGTGGTGCAATCTCTGGATAAGGCGTACTTGCAAATAATGGTTCTCCGTGCTGCCGCCAAAATAATAAAAATGAATCTAGCAGTGCTTGGGCATTAAGGTTACCGTCATTATCTAGCCATGTTGGGGCTATTGAAGTTAAAGATGCGATCGTAATTGAAGCTAATACTTTAGGAATAATTTCTCGATAGATCGGGTTTGCAATTTGGATACCTCCCCTACTATCTCGACTACACAAACCTAAGTCGAGTACAAAGCGTAAGTCATCTTCAGGCATATTCACCAGTTCCTGCCCTGACAGAATTGGTTGGATAATCACCCTAACTCGATCTTCCCTCAGTCTTTCTGCAAGGCTATCTAGATGCGTATCTTGTCTCTTAATCAGTATTTCCTTGGCTTGGTTGACTAATTCAGCAGTAATTGGAGTGGCTGGGTCTTTAGCTATGTATTCAACAATTTCTTTTGCGATCGCATTCACTAACCAAGGCTGACCCTGTGTCAAATGAAAAGCTAAATCGACAGCTTCGGGCGTAAATATTTGACCTGTGGCTTCTGTATGCTGCTGGTAGAGTTTTGTCACATCCTCAAGAGTGAAGTTACTCAGCGTAAAGGAGCGTACTTTGATGTTAAATGGGCTAGAAGTATTCAGGCGGTCACTTCCACCTGATGCATATTTATAATCTCGCACATCTCGCATCCCCACCAAAGCGACTGACTGCGGAAATCCTTGCGGACGATTAGGAAATCCAGATCTTATTTGTCTTAGTACAGAAATCAAAGTTTCATTACTCAAGGCATCAATTTCATCCAAAAAGACCACTAATGGACGGGATGATTGTTCAGCCCAGTTGCTCAAGTTTGTCCCAATTCTCGCTCCTGCTCCCGCATCTAACCACTCATTAGGTTGCAGATCTTTTGGCAAACGATACCGTATCGATTGCTTCCACTCACCTAAAATAGCCAGTTCGGCTGCTCCCACATCGTCAGAGAAAGCCGCCCCCACTTCCAGAGACAACATCACCGCCGTATATTGACCACTAGCAGTTAATTCTTGAGCAAGTGTTAGCATTGCTGTCGTCTTACCCACCTGCCTTGGCGCATGAATCACAAAGTAGTTTTCCTGAGCAATTAGTTGTTTAATTTCAGGCAAGCGATCTGTGGCTGACAACATATAGTGAATGTCAGACTTACAAGGTCCAGCGGTATTAAACCATTTTTGCATAACGACAGCTAACTAATGGACAGATACCCATTTAATATATAACAACGCGCCAAGCAAAGCTCAAAAAGCAAAGTGGTAATGTTCTTGACTCCCTCAGACAGGTGTTCCTCGGAAATCCTAGCTTCCCAAATTTTCAACCTAAGTAGGTAACGTTATTTGATCGAGAGAGAACTTTAAATACTAAAAAGCAGACAATCGCCCAAAATATGACTATTAAGGGTTTGTGTGATCGCTTTAGTTAACTACTGGTTGCGATCGCAGTTATGACATATTTGGATTGCGATCGCAACATTTCGCCGCGCAAGTTTGATTGAGAGAGAACCGATTTGAGATCGTGACTTGATACTATGGCTTCCCTAGAGAGAAACTGATGAAATCCCTGTGAAGCGTAAACTATCTTGATCAGCCAATTTACTTACCCTAAAGTTTTACTTACCCTAAAGTATGACAAATCATTAACTCTTTAAGCTAATCTTAAGACTGTGTGATGTGAGAGTAGCTGCTTGTTTTACGACAGGCAAATTTTTATTAGTTTCAGTGAGTCATGAGCAAGCAAAAAAATAACCCAGAAGATTTTAGCGATCGCGTAGAAGAGACCGAAAATCTGAACCAAAAGCCCTCTTTCCGCCCTAAGTTGCGGCATATCTTAGTGATGCTGTTCTTAGGAGCCGTCGTTAGTGGTGCAGCCGCAAGAACTTGGCAAATTAGTAGTAAACCAAGATCAATCGAGCCGATCGCCCAAGATCCTAACTCGCCAATTAAGCTGTTTGACAATAATGGGTATCCAATCCTAAATCCTCAGCCACCTGCGGATGCCGAGGTGTGGGAATGCGACGTGGCTATTGTTGGTGGTTCATTGGGCGGAGTAGCAGCGGCTTATCACTCGATGAAAACTGGCGCAATGACTTGCTTAATCGAGCTTACGCCGATGCTAGGTGGACAGGTCAGTTCACAGGGTGTTAGTGCGATCGATGAATCATTATTAATGCGCTATCGCCAACAATTTCCTCTCAGTTGGACGCATTTCAAAAATATTATTGCTAGCCAGCCAGCCTTACCAGACAAGTATTCTTACCTCAAACCAGGGGCTGTAGTCGCCGACACCAATAGTTGCTGGGTGGGAAATCTTTGCTTTACGCCTTATTCGGGAGAACTTGCGTCTGAAGAGTTTTTGCGTGAGTCACAGCGCTCAGCGCCCAAAAGCCGATGGGGTACGCAGATCGCTTTTAAGGGAGCGAGTTTTAATGAAAAAGGCGATCGCATTACCGCCATTCATGCCGTAAGTCGGATACCTCGCGATCCCAATTATTTACCGCAAGGTCGCTTGTCTCGCGAACTCAAAAGCTGGTTTAACTGGAACTCTGACGAAACCTTTGATAAGAAGCCAATTCGTTTACAAGCTCCCGCAGGTAAGCAGATGATCGTGATTGACTCCACTGATACTGCCGAACTAATCGCTTGGGCAAATCTTCCCCATCGTTTAGGTGCTGAAGGTTTTGCGACAACGGGTGAAGTTCATGCCGTGGCCGACAATCCAGAATGCACGCAAGCATTCACGTTTCCTTTTGTTCTGAAAATTGCCGATGATGAAGGGCGATCGCTTAAAGAACTTCGGAAGATTCAGCCAGGATATTCCCGTGAAGAGCATCGCAAAGACTATGACTTGGGTAGATTTCCCATGTTTGAAGGCAACAGCGTGTTCAACTATCGCCGTATTGTCAGCATGAAGCGTGATGATCCATTTAAAGCCATTCCTGCTAAAGGCGACATGACCGTTATTAACTGGAATCGAGGCAATGATTGGGGGGTGATGAATCCACCTTTAATCTTGACTGACAAACAAGTTCGAGAGTCTGGACAGCAACAAAACTGGTTAGGGGGATTGAATACCTCAGCCCTTAAGGATGGCGAAAATCACGCACTGTTATTCGCTGAATGGCTAATGGAAAAGTATGTATCTACAGAATTTCCTTTGCGGCTAATGTCAGGGGCTGATAGCCCGATGCCCACCGAGTCTGGCTTAAGTATGTATCCGTATATCCGTGAAGGTCGGCGCATTTTGGGGCGATCGGCTTATGGTCAGTCAGAATTTCTGATGCGTGAGCAAGATCTTCGTAATGATATGGAAGGTGGACGCAATTTTAATGCTACTTCGATTGGGTTGACTCACTATGCGATCGATATGCATGGCTGTCGCTATCGCAATTGGGAACCATCAAAATCACCAAGCTCAGCTCCTACCAACGAGGATAAAGTCCGCCCAATTATTCTGCCATTTGAGAGTTTAATTCCTCAGCGTATTGATAACTTGCTGATCGGCGGTAAAGCTATGGCAGTTAGTCACATTGTCAATGGTGCAACGCGCATTCATGTCGGGGAATGGTCGGCAGGAGCTGCCGCAGGAGCTGCCGCTGCTTGGATTGTCTTACAAAATGATCCGTCGCTAACCCCACAGGCTATTCTTGATCGCGCTAGGATTGGCGAACTGCAAACGCTCCTGAAAGCGCAAGGCATGTTAGTGGAATGGTAACTCAGCACAACTAGAACCCAAAATTGTTGCGGCGGGCGAAGCCCGCCGC
>JAYUSC010000276.1:0-1810 GCA_043755885.1 Pseudanabaena sp.
GGTGAGATGTCTGTGGAGAGCGAAGTTGGAATTGGTTCTACTTTTAGCTTTGCGATCGCAACATCTGCTGATCCAAATGCACCAGTGCGTGAAGGCTGGGATTTGAGTCTTGTCGGTAAACGCCTATTAATTCTCGAAGATAATGACATTAGTCGCGAAAGCTTAACTATATTTGCTCAAACCTTAAAAATGGAAGTGCTAGCAACTAACTCCAGTGAGCAAGCGATCACATGGCTACAGAGTGACAAACAATTCGATCTAGCAATTATTGATACTGGGCTTCCAATTGCTATGAATGCGAATAATTCTAGTGATAAGTATGGCAATTGTGATATTAGAAAGTTAATGCAAATGCAAGCAAAATCACTGCCAGTGATTTTGCTCTCTCATTCCTTCAGTTGTGATCTTTCTAGCCCTGATCCGATGACAATATGTCTGAACAAACCAATTAAGCGATCGCAGTTATATAACTCTTTACTCAAGCTTTGTAGTCATAATTCCCCATCTGGAAGTCAAGCCAAAAACAAAGACATTTCGCTTTTTGATGAAAATTTTGCTAACAAATTCCCTTTAAAGATTCTGCTAGCCGAAGATAATCTTGTTAATCAAAAACTTGCTACCCGTTTTCTCAATCGTTTAGGATATCGTGTCGATGTCGTGGCTAATGGTACAGAAGTTTTAGATTCGCTACACCGCCAAAGCTATGATGTGATTCTGATGGATGTGTATATGCCAGAAATGGATGGATTAACCGCAACCAGAAGAATCGTTGCCGAGTTTACACAGCAGCCTTGGATTATTGCGCTCACGGCAAATGCGATGCAAGGCGATCGCGAGATTTGTCTGGAAGCTGGGATGCAGGATTATGTAAGTAAACCGATTCAAGTTAAGGAATTAATCCAAGCTTTAGAAAAAGCACACAGTTCTTGGCGCTGACGACAAAAAATGGAAGGCGCTGCCTTCCACTTTTTTGTTCTATGCAGTAGTTTCTGGAGTTTCACTCGCGGATTTGGTAATTGCCGTAGTAACTGACGCGGCTTCTTTCTGAGCGCGTTTTTTACGTTCAGCTTCCACCATATCGGCGATCATTTGACGTGCTTGCTCGATCTTGTCAAGATTTGAGCGATATAGATCAATATCTTTGAGCAAGCGATCGCTACCAAATTTCAGTGTCTCGCCTACTAACTTGATCACTTCTTCACGCTTAGCGGTATCGGCAATATCGTCAGGATTACTGATATCTAGCAATGCGTACAGCCCGACACCGAGCAGACGGCTGTATTTAAAGTTTTCTTTGTTTGCGATCGTGTGTAATTGCCCTGACAAAGGCTCAAGGTTGATACCAGAGTCTAAGTTTGTCAATAGTGGCTTAATTTCATTGGTCGATCGCGTGGCTAGGTCGCTCAGAGTTGTCGCATCTTGGCGAATGCGATCGGAGTCAAACTGGAGCGCCGAACACAATGCATGAAATACCGCAAAGCGATCGGTTTCAGGCTTGTAACCTACGGTAAAGCGATCGAAAGTTGTCACAAAGCCCAATGCAAAAATTGTGTCATATACAAATGTTTGATTGACTTTCAGCAGATGGACTTCCACCAAAAGCTCATCGACAACCCGTCTATAGACTTGATTGACTGGCTTGGGGAAGGCTAAATAAAAATCTTTTTTAGTATCAGAAACAGTACGAACGGTATTCACAGTCAACAAAACCTAAAGACAAGATAGTTAAAATTATCATCGCACAGTTAGCCCTAGCAGCAGTCTATCGCTGTACATAAAACCCAAAAAAGCAAGTGGCGGCGCTTTGCGC
>JAYUSC010000277.1:0-1810 GCA_043755885.1 Pseudanabaena sp.
GCGGCGCTTAGCGCCGCCCTTTTTTGTGGACTGAAGAAAAACCAGATCTAAAGCTTTCTATGCTTCACATTAGATCTTTTCGTTGTTGTTTTTTACGGTGGGATGGTGGTTATAGGTGTAAATGTATAAGTTTATACAAAATCTACATGCTTGGATCTGATGTGATGACTGTAATCAATCTTTGCATTCGCATGGGTGCTTTACTTCAACGAGGAGAAATTCAAGGTGTTGGTTTATAAGTCGAATCACAGAAAAAGGCTCAAGAGTTCTATAAATTGGACTGCTTGTATTCCCCTCGTAGCAATAATCGGTGTTTTTTGGGTGTATGCAGCCGTTGCTCAAACTGCTGCTCCCGCGCCTGAACCATTAACTGCTGACAAAGTTCAGGCAAACGTTGCGGCTCTCAAAGTTGGTTTAGATACTCTTTGGGTAGTAATTGCTGCATTTCTAGTGTTTTTCATGAATGCAGGCTTCGCTTTGGTTGAGTCTGGATTTTGTCGCCGCAAAAATACGGTTAATATTCTCACCAAAAACTTAATCGTATTTGCGATCGCAACCATCGCTTACTGGGCGATCGGCTTTGCCTTTATGTACGGTGACAGTACTGGGAATATGTTCATTGGCTTGAAAGGCTTTTTCCTAAGTGGTGCAGACAATAGTCCTGCAACTCTTACTGACTATAAAGGTGACTTTCCTGGGCTTAGTCGGACAGGCGTGCCTCTAGAAGCTAAGTTCTTGTTCCAGTTAGTATTTGCTGGCACAGCCGCAACGATTGTTTCAGGTGCAGTAGCTGAGCGGATTAAGTTTGTTGCATTCTTACTGTTTAGCTTTGTTTTGGTTGGTGTTGCATATCCGATCACAGGGCATTGGATCTGGGGTGGTGGCTGGTTAGCCAACTTAGTAAAGGACGCTGCGGGTGCAACCACAGGTAGTTTCTTCGACTTTGCTGGTTCTACGGTTGTTCACTCAGTTGGTGGCTGGGCGGCGCTGATTGGTGCGGCTGTCCTTGGTCCACGCATGGGGCGATATGGTGAAAATGGTCAAAATCGCGCTATCCCTGGACATAATATGGGGCTGGCGACTTTGGGTTGTTTGATTCTATGGTTAGGCTGGTTCGGGTTCAACCCCGGTTCGACTATGGCGGCTGACGGTCGTTTGATCTCCCATATTGCCTTGACGACTAACATGGGCGCTTCCGCAGGTGGCATTGCTGCGACGATTGTGGCTTGGTTATATCTTGGTAAGCCAGACCTATCGATGATCGTTAATGGCATCTTGGCTGGATTAGTTTCGGTTACAGCGTCTTGCGCTTGGATTACTCTACCTAGCGCGATGATCATTGGTGCGATCGGCGGCACAATTGTTGTATTTGCAGTTGGCTTCTTCGATAACTTCAAAATTGATGATCCAGTAGGTGCGACCTCAGTTCACCTATGTTGCGGTATTTGGGGGACTTTGTGCGTCGGTCTATTTGCCGTTGGACAAAAAACGGACGTTGGCGGCGGTTATATTTTGCAAGCTGGTGCTGGACCTAAGGCTGGACTATTCTTCGGCGGCGGCTTTGACCAACTCCTTTATCAGTTGATTGGCATTGCCTCTGTTGGTGGATTTACTGTTGCTATTAGCTTTGTTGCTTGGTACGCAGTAAAGCTAATTTGTGGTGGTATTCGCGTTAGCCCTGAGGAAGAGTTTAAAGGGCTTGATATTTCTGAACATGGTATGGAAGCATATTCTGGGTTTAGTAAAGAAAGCGAATAAAAAAATAATTTTTTGTGGCGCGGCGAAGTCGCGCCACAAAAAATTTAACTTA
>JAYUSC010000278.1:0-4196 GCA_043755885.1 Pseudanabaena sp.
TAATAAAACCCAGAACCCAAAGAAGCTGGTTCTTTGGGTTTTATATTTAATTGCACCTAGCTACTTCGAAAATAATGAGTACACATGACCGCTCAATGCAAAGCCTGTTTGCTAGATTGGTATAAAATTAATTAAGAATCTAGCAGATTTTTTTTAGATTAAACGATGCCACCAAGGTTACAAGTCAAAACTGATGATTGCTCGCCCCTAGGGCTGTATGTTCTTCAATATTTAGAAGAGCAAGACATTAGTATGAATCACCTTGCCGAATTAACAGGCGTACCCCAACCAAGACTCAGAGGTGCTTGCTTTAAAGGGACTTGTCCAACTCCTGAGACATTACAGAAGTTGGCAAAAATCATGGGTAAGCATCATTTAGAGCTTTATACCTTGGCATATCAAGGCAGGATTGAGCAGGTTCCTGAAGATGTCGATGACAACTTGCTCGATATTTTAATCAGGCAAATGTTAGAAACATCGCGTGAGCTAAATCTCGCTATGCCCAAGATTCAGCCTTCTAAGGCGAAAATCCGTAAAGCTTTAATCGAGTTAGGCTTTCGAGAAAAACGTGAAGAAATTCCTTAATTATGCGGCTGTGCAATCGCAGCAGCTAATTCCTGAAAACGGCGTGGATCACCTTCGCCGACAGAACTGAGCCGTTCTTCGCGCTTGATTTCATAGAGGTGATTGAGGATATTTTGCCAATCATCAGATGTTAGAGGCGATTCTTTTTCTAGAACCGATAAGCTTTTTTCAACAAGATCTAAATTATTTGTGTGAATCTGATTGAGATTTTCTTGTAACTTTTGCTGAGCAAGCCAAGCACGAGCGCGAATCGCCAAAACCTCATCGTTACATCCCATCAGATTAAATTGCACCTGAATTTCCGATCGCCATGTCGGATGTTGATTTGCGATCGTAATTGCTAAAGACTCTAACCCCACCACCGCCGCATAGCGCACAACCCACTCTTCATCTTGTTGCGCCACAAACAATAATGCATCCAAAGCCTCTTCCTGCGCCATTTCACAAACTTCATCAGGAAACCAAGCCCATTTCATCATTCCCAAACCTTTGACGGCGGCGCGGCGGACACTCATCGCAAAGTCAGCCGTTGCCACACCAAGCAAAGTGACCAAACCTCGCGGATCACCAATACCAGCTAAAGCACGGATTGCCCACGATCGGGCTGTGTAGTTATGCATATCCAATAGTTCTAGCAAAGCAGGAACGGCCGGATTTCCTAACTTGATCAATCCATCCACCGAGGCAACCGCTGCACCAGGATTGTTATAACTCAGCGCCTCAATCAAAATGGGAATAGCTCCTTCTAGCTGAGCATCGGCTAGATCCTGAACTGCTTCAAGTAGAAGTTTAGAAGAATCTGCTTCTTCTACAGCCTGAATAAGTTGGGAAAGGAGATCAGTCATAGTTTTAAAAAGTAGAGAAGCGCAAGGCGTTTCTCTACTTTACAATAAATCATCCATCAGTGCCATGACTCTAACTGCGCCTTCTGTCAGTTTGGGCGGTATTGCAAGAGGAATTTGTTTTTCTAATAAACCTTTAAGAGAAATTAACTTGAGGCTATTTTCTGCCATTGTGTTCGCGATCGCATCCGCCGATGCTAAGTAACCGATCGCACCCAAATCTGAGAGAATCGTGCGCCGCAGTTGCAAATCGTCATTGGAGAGTGCAATGATCAAGCGATCGCCATATTGATGCGCCACCTCTGGCTCTGCAAGTTGATACATCGCTCTTGCCGCCGCATACTGTACTTTGGGGATCGGATGCTCTAAAAATGGCAAAATCTGTGGAATTGATGCTACTGCCCCTAATGTTCCCAATGCTTCTAAGAAAGCGTCATAGGGGTGTTCTGGCTCTGCGTCAGCAATAACTTTTAAATTAGGATTTTTGATTAACTCAAATATATATGGTATGCAGGAATCATCACCCAACATTTCTAGTGATTGAGCCGCTGCTTCACGGACATAAAAGTCGGCGCATTCTAAAGACTTAATTAATGCTGGTACTGCTATGCGATCGCCTAATTTACCCAATGCTCTCGCCGCATTACGTCGTAATGGATAGCCCCCTGCCTCAGTGCGATCGGCTTCATCTGTCAACGCCACAATTAAAAGTGCGATCGCTTCTGGCACATTCACCCGAAACCGACCTAACCACCAAGCCGCATAAACGCGCAATCCCAAATCTTCGCTTTGCAGGTTAATTAGCGCCTGTTCGATTGTTAATTGATTGTCGTCTGGAATGCCAGATGCTTCATTCATAAAAGCCCTCTCGATACGCGAAAAATTCCGCGCTTTGGTTGTAACAGTTTGATTTTAACGGTGAAATAGCCTCACGGCAAGTTGCCTAGACTGTCCCGCCCATGCCCTCGATAAATGTGTCAATGAATAACTTGATTTTCTCGGATAAAAGATTAAACTACCTTGTGCATAATCCTCACATCATCTTTGTTTAACTGTTCTAGTTAATTGTAGCTCCAAACTATCCAACCACGCCGCCAACTCATACACTGCTTGGCTTTTATCACTTGCGCCAAAATCTTTCACCTAATTGCGATCGCAGTCACCACCCAACGCGATCGCAACATCATCAATAGCTTTTTTCGACACAGTAACGTGATATGAAGGATAATTGGATTTTATAACCTTTACAAAGTCATGTCTGTTCGAGTTCGCATTGCACCAAGCCCCACGGGTAACTTACATATTGGCACAGCCCGTACCGCCGTATTTAATTGGCTGTATGCCCGTCATCACAAGGGGACATTTATCCTGAGAGTCGAAGACACCGATCGCGAAAGATCTAAGGACGAGTATACCCAAAATATCTTGGAAGGCTTGGCTTGGTTGGGGATCGACTTTGATGAGGGTCCATTTTTTCAAACGCAACGTTGCGATCGCTATATTGCGACTGTCGAGAAGCTGCTAGCTGAAAAAAAGGCATATTTTTGCTACTGCACAGAGGCTGAGCTAGAGACGATGCGGGAGACTCAAAAAGCCAACAAGCAAGCTCCGCGCTACGACAATCGCCATCGCAACTTGACTGACGAGCAACGTCAAGCCTTTGCAGCCGAAGGTCGTCGCCCCGTGGTGCGCTTCATCATCGAGGAGCCACGCACAGTTGCTTGGAATGACCTAGTACGCGGTCCCATCTCATGGAGCAGCAGCGACCTCGGCGGTGATATGGTTATCGCCCGTGTCGATGAACAGGGTCATATTGGCTTACCTCTGTATAACTTTGCGGTTGTTGTCGATGACATCGATATGGAGATCACCCAAGTCATTCGTGGTGAAGATCATATTGCCAACACCGCTAAGCAGATTTTGATTTATGAAGCACTAGGCGCAACACCGCCTCAGTTCGGACATACGCCACTGATTCTCAATCAACTAGGCGCAAAAATTTCTAAACGCGATGGCGCAACTTCTGTTTGGGAATTTCGGAATATGGGTTATATTCCTGAAGCTTTTAATAACTACATGGCGCTGCTGGGATGGTCGCCTAGCGATGGCAAGGAATTATTCACTTTGCAAGAAGCGACGGAAATTTTTAGCTTCGATCGCGTTAATAAGGCTGGTGCGAAGTTTGATTGGGATAAGCTGAATTGGATTAATAGCCAATATTTGCACTCCTTGCCGACAGAAGATGTTTGCGATCGCATTACGCCATTTCTCAAGGAAGCTGGTTATGATTTGGACTCTGTGGATCGTCAATGGTTACTCGATCTGACCAAACTAATTGCGCCAAGTTTAACGCTGCTGACCGATGCTGCAACGATTAGTAAGTTCTTTTTTACAGAGTTTGAGGACTATACTGATGATGCGAAGACTACGCTCCAAGGCGATGCGATCGCAGGTATTATCACCGCCCTAATCGAGGCTCTAAAAGAAACTGCGGATCTGAATGCTGATATTGCTGGAGAAGTAATTAAAACAGTCACAAAGTCTCAGGGTGTCAAAAAAGGAGTGGTGATGAAGTCTCTACGAGCTGCCCTCACAGGTGATTTACATGGTCCTGAAATCTTACCCACTTTTGTCTTACTCCATCGCCAAGGTTTAGCATTATCTCGTTTGCAACGAGCCTTGACAGCTTAATGGCATTCCAAGGAAAAAAGGCTCCATATAAAACCCCAAAATGTGGCGACGGACTTAGTTCGTCACCACATTTTGGGG
>JAYUSC010000279.1:0-1805 GCA_043755885.1 Pseudanabaena sp.
GTTGCTATCGTCAAGAATAGAACCTGTTATATTTGCATCTCGTAAGTCCGCACCCCGCAGATCTGCACCCCGTAAATCTACTTGTTGTAAATCCGCAAATTGGAAGTTTGCCCCCCTCAGATCTGCGCCACGTAAACTTGATGACTGGAAATTGGCGTAGCTACAATTACTGCCATTGAGCGCCACACCGCTAAAATCTGCGTTCCGTAAATCAGCCTCAACCAAATAAGCCCCACGCAAATTCAAGCCTGCAAAATTGCGTTGACCAATTTTGTATTGATTGAGCAAAGTATTCGCATTGAGAGTCACAAAATTTGCGATCGCATCTGTACCAGAAAGAGCCATGGATGCGCTCTGAACTGTCTCAACCTGAAGAGACTGATTTTGATCGGCTTTCATAAAACTGCGATCGCCAACTTCATCAATAATCCGTAACACGCCAACGATCTTGCCATGAGGGTCATGGACGAGGACAGTCGATATGCTCACATTCGTCCAACTTCCATCACGAAGCTGAAAAGTCATCGGAAACCGATCGATGCGTTTACCCGCCAATGTATCGATAATCACCGCCTGTAGGTTCAAGGCTTGCGACTCAGAAATACTTGGGACAGGATAGCCAAGAATGACATCGGTAGTCCAAGCAAATAATTTTTCGGCGGCTGAGTTCCATAATAGAACCTTTCCTTCAGGACTAACAATATCGATCGCCACAGGCACAGACTTGATCACGGCGCGTAACAGTTCATTGGTGCGTTGCAGACTAGATTCAGCTTCGCCTCTTTCACTAATGTCGATACATACACCATCCGCAAATATCGTTTCCGCATCAGTACGATAATAACGGGTAATATTCTGTACCCATTTCACTTCACCAGAGATCGTAATCACCCGAAATTCATGACGGAAAGTGGCAAGCCGATCAAAGCCCGCCTTGATCAGCGCCTTAAATTGATCAACATCTTCAGGATGGATTAAGTCTAACAACTGGTATGGAGAAGAAATCGCATATCTCGGTGAAAGCCCGACTAAATCGATAAGCCCATCACTAATAAATGGAATCGAAATTTTTCCTCTAGAAGTGGTTGATAGACGATAGAGAGTGGCTGGCATACTCGCGGCGATCGCTGCCAATCTAAGCTCACTATCTTGTAGGGCTGCCTCTGTGCGCTTACGTTCTGTAATGTCACGGGAATTGATTACTAAGCCCTGCACATTTGGATCTTGCAAAAGATTATAGCAAACCGATTCTAAGTAAATCCAATCACCATTAAGGTGTTGATAACGCATCACAATCGGCGTTGAGACAGATAAAGAATCGACAGATTGAGTCAAAAAGTTTTGAAAAACTGGTAAGTCTTCTGGATGAATAAATCTCACAAATTTTTTGCCGATCACATCTTCAGGCATATAACCTAAGGTATTAAACAGCGCAGGACTACAATATTGAATTGTAGTGTCAATATCGAGAATATTGACGATATCGGATGAGTGCTGCATCATCGCTCGTAGTTTCGCTTCGTTACGAGTGAGGTTTCGCGAAATCCGCCGTTGTTCTTCTCTCTCGACGCGAATTTGGCGATCCATGAGATTCAGTTTGGCGTTCATTTCGGCAACTCGAATTTCTAAGCGCTGATGCGAATGTTGCAATTTATCGATTTCTTGTTTGCGCTGGGTAATGTCTTGAATCCACCAACGCATCCCCATGACCCGTCCATCTAAAGGAGCGCGAATGCTGATAATTGTAAAACCTGCATCAAAGGGTTGTCCTGTCGGAAACTGCATCCGAAAGTCTAAACTCTTGA
>JAYUSC010000280.1:0-9977 GCA_043755885.1 Pseudanabaena sp.
TAGTCAATGTCAATTTGGTTTATTGATCATTGCTCTTTTGGCAGTTTGTGCCTAGCACTTCCTGCCTTTCTTTTCATCTTTTTAGTCTAAAGTCCAGCTGAAACTCCCGTCGATTGCAAGGTAACTGTGGCATTGGCAAAGGCTGATCCGACTAGCTTGACCGTTGCAAATGTGGTCTGAGAATCGCCAATCGGTGCAGAGTCAAAAAATGAATCAAGCATGAAACCTACAGGTTTCACTTCATTGATATCTGTAATACCGACTGTAAATACCTTCTCGAAAGATAAACCACTCTGATCCGTCGTTCTAGCCCTGATGCTATAAGAACTCTTCGCTTCAAAATCGGGTGAACTAACAATGCGAAGTTCGTTATTGATAATCGAGAAAGCAGCATTATCAGTGCTTCCTGTTCCAGTAACTAAGCTATAAGTGAAAGTATTTCCTGCGTCTGGATCTGTACTTGCAAAAGTTCCAATCAGAGAATTCGGTGCAACATTTTCTGGGGTTGTACTGTTGCTAAGGATTAATGCAATGGGCGCTTCGTTAACATCTGTAATGCCGACTGTGAATACTTTATCGTAAGACAATCCACCTTGGTCAGTTGTTCTAACTCTGATACTGTAGGAATTCTTAGCTTCAAAATTAGGGGAACTTACAATCCGAAGTTCGTTATTGATAATCGAGAAAGCAGCATTATCGTTGCTACCAGTTCCAGCGACCAAACTATAAGTGAAAGTATTTCCTGTATCTGGATCTGCGCTACTGAAGTTACCAATCAGAGAATTTGGTGCAACATTTTCTGGAGTAATGTTATTGCTGAGGATTAATGCGATCGGGGCTTCATTAACATCAGTAATGCCAACAGTAAATACTTTCTCGTAAGACAAGCCACCTTGGTCTGTGGTTCTAACCCTGATGCTATAGGAATTCTTAGCTTCAAAATTTGGTGAATTAACGATGCGGAGTTCGTTGTTGATAATTGTGAAAGCAGCATTATCAGTACTTCCAGTCCCAGTCACTAAACTATAAGTGAAAGTATTTCCTGTGTCTGGGTCGGTACTGCTGAAGTTGCCGATTAGAGAATTAGCTGTAACGTTTTCTTGAGTTATATTATTGCTGAGAAGCAGTAATATTGGAGCTTCATTTACATCTGTAACCCCAACTGTAAATACTTTCTCGTAAGACAAGCCACCTTGGTCGGTCGTTCTAACTCTGATGCTATAGGAATTCTTGGCTTCAAAGTTTGGTGAGTTTACAATGCGTAACTCATTATTGATAATTGTGAATGCAACATTATCAGTACTTCCAGTTCCAGAGACCAAACTGTAAGTAAAAGTCTGAGCTGTCGTATCTGGATCGGTACTTGCAAACGTTCCAATTAGAGAATTAGCAACTACATTTTCTGGAGTAGCGTTATTGCTAAGAACTAGTGCAGTTGGAGCTTCATTTACATCCGTAATTCCGACCGTGAATACTTTCTCAAAAGATAAGCCCCCCTGATCTGTAGTTCTGACTCTGATGCTATAGGAATTCTTAGCTTCAAAGTTGGGTGAGTTTACGATACGCAACTCATTGTTAACAATTGTGAATGCAGCATTATCAGTATTTCCAGTTCCAGTGACCAAGCTATAAGTAAACGTGTTACCTGAATCTGGATCTGTGCTAATGAAGTTACCAATTAGGGAGTTAGCTACTACATTCTCAGGAGTTGTGCTATTGCTGAGAGATAGATTTGTCGGAGCAAAGTTGGTACTGACTGCCGTGACATATGCCCCATTGTTAAAAATAATATTCTGCTTGGCATTGATGCTGCCAAAGATAGAAGCTTTAACGTTCGTAATAAAAGTACCTGTACTGAGGAAGTCACCTCTCGTGTCTGAAGCTCCATTAAAAGTGATATTTCCCTGAGAAATAACTTTAATTGCGTCAGCATTTGTAGTAGTTTTGGTGGCTCCATTAAAAGTAATGTTGTTGCTATTGTTCGCAATCAGGGTCTTGCCGCCAAAACGAGCTTGACCATTCATGTTGATCGCACCTGAGGAGAATACGGAGAGATTATTGGATTGGACTTTGCCTAAATTAATGTTGCCATTGCTGGTAACGAGTACAACGTTATCCAGAACGTTACCATTCCCATTAAAGTTGATATCACCACTATCTACAGTAATGATGTAGTTGCTGAGGTTAACCCCATTAGGTATGTTTAGTCCACCTCCCGTGACTCTGACAACTTTTGGATTAGTTACTAGTCCCTGGCTGGGGAAATTTGTTGTTCCAGTCATTAGTGTTGTTGATCGGGTTGCTACTGGCATTGAAGGTAATAGTAGACGCACCTAGTGGAGTACGAGCATTTAATTCCTGAGTTTTAGTATCGCTATAAGTGGGAATAGTGATAGTTTCGGGTGAGACTACTTTAGGGGGTAGTAGTCCTAGATACGGATTATTATTAGCATTGATAGTCGTATAGCCAATAGCTACAGTAACGGCATTATCGACAAGAACTTGTTTGCCTGTTAATGGATCAAATATCGGATCGCCACTAGTATTGCGATTGACTGGAAGTATAGGTACGTTATTGAAAGTAAACCCTTTAGCAGCATAGATCAGGGCATCATCATAAGGTAATAGCGGGTTGCCATCTAGGTCGCCACCACCATTAATCGTTATAGTTTGGTCAGTACGAATGGCGTAGGATGCAATGCTCAGCGAGTTACTTGATTGTGTTTGGTAAGGATTAATTAAGTTCGATGGTTGAACATTGAAGGCAAGGGGTGAAGCAGCAATGTTCAGAAAATTTACATCGGGACTCATAAATCAATTACCTTTACCTAGTTTTTAAGCAATTTACGTGGATTATAAGTAATTTAAGCATAAATTGCCCATAAATAAAAGCTTTAAATTTAAGCAAGCAAAAATTCTCATGGTAAAACTCGTGTACCAACAGAGGCTTTAGACCATGACTTTGAAGCCGCTTAGAAGCTGTGTTGGGATTTACCAAAACGCTTACTATCAGAAGGAAATAACCTGTTGTAACTTTAGTCGAGAAGGTTTATCGCACTGGCGTAAAGCTCACCAAATCAGCCATGAAAAAGTGGAAGAACAACTTGAGCGACTTCCCGATCTAAAAAGTGGTTTGTTAATATTTCAGTTAATTTCGACTAGTTGGGGGATCAATCTTGTTTTGATTGCCCTTATAGCCCCAAGAGCGCAAATTGCCCGCTATGCGGACAATTTGCGCTCTTGGGATTTTAATCCCCGTTCAATTGTAAAATCGCCATAAACGCTGCTTGCGGAACTTCCACTGTGCCAATTGACTTCATCCGTTTTTTGCCCTTCTTCTGCTTCTCTAATAGCTTCTTCTTTCGAGAAATATCGCCGCCGTAGCACTTACTCAACACATTCTTTCGCAACGCCGAGATATTCTCACGCGCCAAGATCTTTGTCCCGATCGCAGCTTGAATCGGGATTTGGAACTGTTGCTTCGGAATCAACTCTCTGAGCTTAGCTACCAAAGCTCGACCGATATTATAGGACTTGTCTCGATGGACAATGCAAGCCAAGGCATCCACAGGTTCTTCATTAACCAGAATATCAACTAGTACCAAATCATTAGGGCGATAGCCAATCACTTGATATTCCATACTGGCATATCCCTTGGTGCGCGACTTCATCTGATCGAAGAAATCAGTTACCATTTCTGCTAAGGGAAGCTCATAAATTAAAGTAGCCCGTTCCGTGGTGATGTATTTTGTATCCACAAATATGCCGCGTCTTGCCACGCACAACTCCATCAAAGTCCCAATGTAAGTTTGGGGAGTCATGATTTCTAACTTGACATAAGGCTCCTCGATCGATTGTCTGGAGTTGGGCGGCGGTAACTCACTAGGATTATCCACCATCAAAACTTCACCAGCATTGGTGGTCACCCGATAAATTACTGATGGCGCAGTCACAATTAGATCGAGGTTATATTCGCGTTCGAGCCGCTCCTGCACAATTTCCATATGCAGCATCCCCAAAAATCCGCAGCGAAAACCAAAGCCCATCGCATTCGAGGTTTCTGGCTCATAGTTTAAAGATGCATCATTAAGCTTGAGTTTAGTTAAAGCCTCACGCAATTCTTCAAACTGATCCGCGTCAGTGGGAAACATGCCGCAGAAAACCATTGGTTTTGCTTCTTCATAACCAGGGAAAGGCTCAGGTGCTGAGTCGATCGCAGAGGTAATCGTGTCACCAACCCGCGCATGGGCAACCGTCTTAATCGCAGCCGCGAGATAACCCACCTCGCCTGCATGTAATTCCTCGACTTGGACTTGCCCAGGCGCAAGTACGCCAATCTCATCAATCACATATTCTTGCTCTGAAGCCATGAATTTTACGCGATCGCCTTTTTTGACCGTGCCATCCATCACTCGAAAATAAACGATCACACCGCGATAGGCATCGTAATAGCTATCAAAAATTAAAGCTCGTAACGGTTGATCGACCGTATCTTTTGGCGGCGGCACTTGTAAAACGATCGCCTCAAGGATCTCGCGAATCCCCACACCTTGCTTTGCCGATGCTCGAATCGCCGATGAGCAATCTAAACCAATTAGCTGCTCGATCTCCGTGGCAATGCGATCGGGATCAGCTCCTGGTAAATCAATTTTGTTTAAAACAGGCACAATTTCTAAATCATTAGCCAACGCTAAATAAACATTAGCCAGAGTTTGCGCTTCGACCCCTTGTGACGCATCAACTACCAGCAAAGCCCCTTCACAAGCCGCTAAACTTCGCGAAACTTCATAGGAGAAATCCACATGCCCAGGCGTATCGATCAGATTAATCGTATATTCATCACCATTGAGCGCCTTGTAGTTCATCCGCGCCGCTTGCAACTTAATGGTGATCCCCCGCTCTCGCTCCAGATCCATGTTGTCGAGAAACTGTGCTTTCATATCTCGATCCGCCACAGTGCCTGTAAATTGCAACAAGCGATCGGCAAGCGTAGACTTGCCATGATCGATATGGGCAATGATTGAAAAGTTACGAATGCGAGAGACGGGTACGTTGGTCATAAAATCAAGAAGCTGCGAGACTGTCCGATCCTACCTTAAATTAAGTAAGTAGCTCCCAAACCCGTAAAGTTGCGCCCCGCAGGGGCGCAACTTTACGGGTTTGGCTTTGTAATTAATTACGCCTAGCTACTTATGTGTAAATAACTGTAACAATTGCTAATGAACTTAACCAAGCAAAACATGGCTTTCCCAAAATCTGAGCCTATTATTTGCCCAAAATGTCATATACACTAAAA
Source organism: Pseudanabaena sp. (assembly GCA_043755885.1). GTDB lineage: Bacteria > Cyanobacteriota > Cyanobacteriia > Pseudanabaenales > Pseudanabaenaceae > Pseudanabaena. Next base: position 5,297 of record JAYUSC010000280.1, read on the forward strand.
ATCTCTTCTCAAAACCTGTGTTTTAGGAGTAATGTACAAGAGCTAGTAAACTGGGTGAGATTTTGCCAAGGTTTATCAGCCAAATTAGCTAACCCCTCATATTACTTAGGTTCTATGAGTAATAATAGCTATAGTAGTTTCATTTAAAAATTGAAACTTACTCGCTAGCCTGTTCAGCAGGAATAGCTAGGCGCTTCTAAGATTAACTATGGTCAATGTAATTCAGCCAATGTAATTCAACCTAGCAAAAGATAGGAAGCAACTTCTATGTAAATTCAACTTCACCGTGTACAACAGTTACGCAGGGCAGAGTAAGCAATGAGTATAAGCAATCGAGTTCGAGTATATGAACTCTCACGAGAGTTAGATCTCGACACCAAAGATGTAATCGCAGTATGTGAGCAACTAAATATAGTTGTTAAAAGTCACAGTAGTACAATTACAGAATCAGAGGCGGACTTGGTACGCATCAAAGCCCCTCAAGATTATCCCAAAAATGCCGACCCCAGAGCTTCTGAGAAGAAAGCTACGGCTGTGGCAAAAAGCAAAGAACCTGATGATCGTATTGCCAAGCAGCAAATCCTTGCGGTTACCAAACCCACAATTCGTCTCACTACTCCACCTGTGTCTGGTAATGTAGGAGCTACAACTTCTGCAAATCCGCCTCTTAACTCACCTAGTGCGATCGCTGAGCCTAGCTCAGAACCTCCTGCTAAAACTGCTGTTATTAACCCTCCCTTGCCCATGCCCTCTGCTTCTTCATTAGTCAAGCCTCCCAGCCGTCCTTCTGTCTCAGAAGGTGAACAGTCCGAAACTAACCCTGCGCCCAAAATCGAATTGACCTTAGAAACAGCATTGACCCCACCCGTAAATCCCCCAGCGATCAAAGACTCTCAGCCAGCATCGCCATCAGTATCTAAAACAGAATTAATCACACCGCCAGCTTCACCCAAATCATCCGAAAAGGCGGTTGCATCTATCTCTGCAAAGGGCTCAGTTGAGGAACCAGCAACGTCAAAGCTCATATCCAAACAAGTACCCAAAGAACAAGCGCCTCGTAAAGAGGCGCCAAGGGCTGAACGACCCCAAGCAGAAAAGGCTGAGCGGACCCCTGCTGCGCCGAAGCAATCTTTGGTCAGTGTGTCGCCACCTCAGGTCAAATTGAATAAGCCTGTAGCACCAGAGAAACCTAAGGCTCCTATAGCAGTTGCACCTAAAGCAGTTATTGCGCCTAAACCTCCTGCGGCACGACCTTCAGATGAGTCAAGGATTTCGGCGAAAGCCAATCAGAGTCGGTCTGAGCAAGACAGAACCGAACAGATCGCAGTGGAGGAAAACCCAGAAACAGCTAAGGTAAACAAACCTGAAAAGCCAAAACTGAACAAGCCTGCCGAAGCACCTGCTGTTCCTGCTGGTGGTAGACCTCAAAGCCGTGGACCGAAGTTGGTCAAAGATTCGGTATTGATCGAACGGGGGATCACTGCCCCAACCGAACCACCGCACAACTTGCGTCCACCGATGCCAACCTTGATGCGTGCACCTGAAAAGCCCGTCATTGCTGACAGAACTGGCAAGAAGCCAGAAGCGGCTGGTGGATTTAATCCTGCGCTACCAGAACTTCTTGAAAAACCAACTTTGCCTGGTAAGGGTAGTAAGCGTAAAGGTAAGTCCAAGGAAGAAGAAGAAAAGGATTTACTAGAGCTTAAAGAAAAAAATCGCCTCAACAAGCCCAAGCGCTATCTACGTGACTTTGCTGATGAAGATGAAGATGGGGCTGATGCTGACGCAGCGGCTGAGCTAGCGCAGATCAGTTTGTCGCTGGCGCGTCCTGCGGCTCGTCCTAAAGCAGCAGCAGTGCCATCGAAGCCAACTATGGCGGCTGATATTAAGCCAACCCAAAAGGGTAAAAGATCTGCCCCAAGTCGCGATCGCCGTCACCAACAAGTCGAGATTATTCCTGAGAAGCCAACTTCGGTAGAAATCGAAGAGGGTATGACCGTTGCGGTCCTAGCCAAACGGTTAGTACTTTCAGAGACAGAGGTAATTCGTACCCTGTTTATGAAGGGGATCATGGCGAATATCAACCAAACCCTCGATGTTGGCACTGCCAAAATGGTGTCGGCGGAATTGGGCTATGAAGTCCATGCTCCTGAAGTCGTCGAGCTTGCGCTCAAGACTGAGATGATCGATGCTGGCGACCTTGACAAGCTGCAACGCCGTCCGCCAGTGGTTACGATCATGGGACACGTTGACCATGGTAAAACCACCTTGCTTGATGCAATTCGGAAGAGCAAAGTCGCTCAAGGAGAGGCGGGGGGTATTACGCAACATATCGGCGCATATCACGTTGATGTTGAGCATAATGGCGTTAAACAACAAATCGTCTTCCTTGATACTCCTGGTCACGAAGCCTTTACCGCCATGCGTGCGCGTGGTACGAAGGTGACTGACATTGCCGTACTAGTTGTAGCCGCCGATGATGGTGTGCAACCTCAAACCATTGAAGCGATCAGCCATGCCCGTGCTGCGAAAGTGCCAATCGTGGTCGCCATTAACAAAGTTGATAAGATCGACGCTCAGCCCGATCGCGTTCGTCAAGAGTTAACCGAATATGCTCTGGTTGCTGAAGAATGGGGCGGCGACACGATCATGGTTCCTGTCAGCGCCATCCGTCGCGAGAATCTTGATACCTTGCTAGAAATGATCTTGCTAGTTGCCGAAGTCGAAGATTTACAGGCGAACCCTAATCGTACTGCTAAGGGTACGGTCATCGAAGCTCACCTCGACAAGGCGAAAGGTCCTGTTGCGACATTGCTGGTTCAAAACGGCACATTGCGCGTCGGTGACATCTTTGTGGCTGGTGCAGCATTCGGTAAAGTCCGAGCGATGGTGGACGATCGCAATGTTCGTGTTGATAAGGCTTCGCCATCCTTTGCGGTGGAAGTCCTCGGTTTGGGCGATGTCCCAGCCGCAGGTGATGAGTTTGAAGTCTACCTTGATGAAAAACAAGCCCGTGCGATCGCAGATCAACGCACGATGGATCAACGCCAAGCTCGATTGGTACAAGCAATGGCTTCCCGCCGTGTCACCCTCGGTACTTTGTCAGAAAAAGTCAAAGAAGGCGCTCTCAAGGAACTCAATATTATTCTCAAGGCGGATGTCCAAGGCTCACTCGAAGCAATTCTTGGTTCACTTGCTCAGTTGCCGCAGCGTGAAGTCCAACTCCGTATCCTCCTGTCAGCTCCTGGTGAAATCACCGAAAACGACATCAGTTTGGCGGCGGCAAGTTCGGCAGTTGTCCTAGGCTTCAATACGACAATGGCTCCTGGCGCGAGACAGGCTGCTGATGAGATGGGTGTTGATTTCCGTGATTACAACGTCATCTACAAGCTCTTGGAAGATATCCAAGATGCGATGGAAGGCTTACTTGATCCTGAAATGGTCGAGGAATACCTTGGTCAAGCTGAAGTCCGCGCTATCTTTGCGATCGGCAAGGGCGCTGTGGCTGGCTGCTATGTCCAGAACGGCAAGCTGCTCCGCAACTGCAATGTCCGTGTCAAACGCGGCAATGAGGTTGTACATTCCGCCGTACTTGACTCGTTACGACGGGTTAAGGATGATGCGAAGGAGGTCGCCTCTGGGTTTGAGTGCGGTATCTCGCTTGCAAGGTTCTCGACATGGAAGGAAGGCGATATAATCGAAGCCTTCCGCATGGTCACGAAACGTCGCACGTTAGCTACTTCATAAAAAAATAAAAAAGCGCCCTGTGGGGCGCTTTTTTATGAGTATCTATTCTGGTAATCTTGAATCTAAATTTAAACCCATTAGGATAACAAATCTTATGTCTCGTTTACCTCTTGCCTTAGCAAACGCCTTTAGCCGCCGCAACGCTCTCAAGATTATTAGCGGTATCCAGAATTTCGATCGCAACTCGGTGAAAATGGTCGTGCAAGCAGCCGATCGCGGTGGTGCAACATTTGTGGACATTGCGGCTGACGCAGAACTAATTGCGATCGCAAAAGCTAACTGCTCATTGCCTATTTGTGTGTCAGCAGTGAATGCTCAGCAATTGGCTGATGCGGTTGCTCATGGCGCAGATCTCGTGGAAATTGGTAACTATGATAGCTACTACGCTCAAGGTCGTATTTTTACCGCCGATGAAATCATTGCCTTGACCCTAGAAACCAGAGCTTTATTACCTCATACCGCGATCTCGGTCACAGTTCCGCATACGTTGCCTCTCGATCAGCAAGTCACTCTCGCTGAAAAACTCGAAGCAATCGGTGCTGACATCATCCAAACTGAAGGCGGCACAAGCTCGGCTCCAACTCATGCAGGTATCCTCGGTGCGATCGAAAAAGCATCGCCTACCCTCGCTGCTGCTCATGCGATTAGCCGCGCTGTATCGATCCCCGTGCTTTGTGCTTCTGGCTTGAGCAATATCACTGCTCCTATGGCGATCGCAGCAGGCGGAGCAGGTGTTGGTGTTGGCTCCGCAGTCAACCAACTCAATGATGTCGTTTCGATGATTGCCACCGTTCGCGCTCTTAGGGAATCATTGGCAGCATCGATTAATAGCAATGTTGTTAATCAAGCGATCGCATAATTAATTTTCTCAGTCCTTAGCAAATTAATTTGCTAAGGACTGAGAAAATTAATTATGCGATCGCTTGATTAACAA
>JAYUSC010000281.1:0-1786 GCA_043755885.1 Pseudanabaena sp.
AAAATCTGTACCGCCCGCGCAGCGGGCGGTACAGATTTTTGTTTTGGGTTTTATATTATGCCGAGGTACTTACTGAATACTTTACATCAAAGTTTTGAAGTCTTAACAAGCGGTGGGGCTTAATTAAGTAGCTAGGCACAATTAAATATATAGCGGTTCTCAGTCTAGTGAGGTACACATGGTTTTATCTAAGCTAGCTGAACAAGGGGCTTAAGCCCCTTGCCTGTACCTCATCAGCATGAGAATCGCTATAAACCCCAAAGATGTGTACCACCTGCTACGCGGGCGATACACATCTTTGGCTCTGGTTTTTTAATTGTGCCTAGCTACTTACTCATGTTACGCAGAAGTTAACTAAAGCCATCACCCCTAGCCCCTCTCCCGCAGGAGAAGGGCTAGGGGGGGGCAGATCTTCGCTCTGTGTAAGGTGAGTTAATTACAGCAATTGTGTGCTTTTTTGTAATAAGTAGCTAGGCATAATAAAAATCACCACCCAAAGAAGCTGGTAGCTCTAAAAAGCAGGGGTGATTATGCGATCGCATGATATTGCGATCGCAAATTTATCCCACTACTTTCAAAATTTTTAGATAGTGCCGACGCGCAGCGTAGCCTCTCATCTTGTGCCAAAATGTGCTGAAATTAGTTAATCAAAATAGCCATGTCAGATCTCATCGCCTCAGAAGTTTTACAAAATCGTCTTAGCTATCAAGGTAGTAAATTTTCCTTTCATGTCGATCGCATTAAATTACCTCATGGGGTTACGGGCGAATATGCATATATTAAACATCCAGGGGCTGGGATGGCGGTTCCTATAACGGCTGATGGCAAATTTATTTTAGTTAAACAATATCGATTTGCGATCCAGCGCTATTTATTAGAATTCCCAGCAGGAACTTTGGAAGTTGGCGAAAATCATGATCTGACGATTAAGCGCGAAATCGAGGAAGAGACAGGTTATCGAGCTAGTCAATGGCAGTATTTGGGCGGTTTCTATCTTTGTCCTGGTTATTCTGATGAGATTATTCATGCATATCTGGCTCAAGGGCTAGAAAAGCTCGAACATCCTCCTGCTCAGGATGAGGATGAAGAGATAGAAGTTGTGTTACTCAGTCGTGAAGAGATCGAAATGCTGTTGCGATCGCAGAATGCGGAGACCAGTCTTGATGCTAAATCGATCACTGCATTTTACTTGGCTCTGCAAGCGTTACAAGCTTAGAATATAAAGCCCAAAAACATGGGGGCGTAGCCCGCCCCCATGTTTTTGGGCTTTATATGGTGACACGGCTTAGCCGCGCCATCAAAAATTAAATCTGCGCTTTGTGTCCTGTTAATAAATAAGTATGCATTTCGCCTTTACCTTTGATCTCAATGGTTCTTTGTGGATCAAATTGGAACTTGTTTTTTAAAATCTGATAGGTTACATCTGAGACTTGAATGCAACCTGCAATACCATGGGATTCCATACGGCTAGCAATATTTACCGTGTCTCCCCAAAGGTCATAAATAAACTTTTTCGTGCCAATCACACCTGCAACAGCTTGTCCAGTATGAATACCAATTCTGATCTGAAACGGATTTCCGTCAGGGCGAATAAATTTGCAAATTGACTGTTGCATATCTAGCGCCATTGCTGCGATCGCATCGGCATGATCATCACGTGGCAAAGGTAAGCCGCCCACCACCATATAAGAATCACCTATTGTTTTGATTTTTTCTAAGCTATAGCGATCGACTAAGCGATCAAATTCTGAAAATATCTCATTGAGCATATACACTAATTCATTTG
>JAYUSC010000282.1:0-1784 GCA_043755885.1 Pseudanabaena sp.
AGATGATCACTGGTAATGGCTACTACCAAGGGGAGACTATCAAGGAATCGATCGCATAAAACATAACTCATCAAAATGCGATCGCATCAGCCATAAAAAACATTTGAATTCAGATTAAGCTGTGACTAGTTGAGCCTTTGTGTCAGGTAATGCTGGCTCAAAATGTAGGATCATAAATTCTTCTGGAGTTAATCCTAAAGACTCGTATGTGCGACCATTGCGATCGCTAAATTCGACTTCAAATGCTTGACCATTGGCGAGTATCTCAACGACTGTACCAACTTGTCCGCGCCATAGATTATCTTGGGGGATATCGACAGTCAAAGCTACGATATCTAGAAGTTTTACTAACATATTTATCATCTACAGATTGTTCAATGTAGTTAAAGATTGCTCGCTTGGTTGAGATGGTGCTAACGACATGGCTCGAATTTGCAAAGACTGTTTTTTAGATTATACCAGTTTCTATAGTTGTAGCGGATACAAGCGATCGCACTCAACCCAATCTCAACAATTCGCGATCGCCTCAAACATAATCCACAAAAAAGCGATCACTCACAACACAGTCTCTATAAACTGCGATCGCCTAAAACATCACCCATTAAAAAGCGATTACTTCCACACCTTAAATGGCTGATTGTTACTTTCCCATAAGCGAATAGACAAGTACAGGTTAGTTTCATAAAAGTAAACTTCTTCATAAGCAAGACGTAAACTGCGCTCCAGAATATCTGGTTTAACCTCGGACGGCTGATATGAGCCAATTGCCTTACGGAAGCCAAGAGATAATATTTCCACCAAATCATGACCACAACACACTTGATAAGGATCATGATTCTCGTCTTTTTGGCTATTTATCCTTTGCTGTAAATCTTTGTTGTTCAATGAATGGGCTTGGGATTTATTTATTACTTCTTGTATGAATTTTGATTGATCAATTTTCATGGTTTTCTCATTGATAAAACTACTAAATGTTATTCCATTAAAAGTTAAATTTAAGCCATCAATTCTAGAAATCCATCGCAAATGACCGACTATCACTCCGTTTTCAAGTATTAATGTTCTAATGTCTTGTCCAAATCTAGTGATTTTATCCTCTGAACCAAATTCAGCTATTACTTTCTCTAGTGCAGGCGAATTGATTAACATTGTTTCAAGATCATGTAAATCTGTTCTAAAGAGGTCAGGATTATCATCTAAGAAACCTTCTAATCGCTCAAAATCTGCATCAACAATGGCTAAAATTCCATGAAAGTTTGATTTTTGTAGTGAGCCTAGAACTTCAATAACACGATTTTTTCTAGATGGGTTGCCTGAAATAACAACTAAAATACAAATTGCTCGATCAACAAAACGCTCATAAAAGGACTTGTCTGAGCTACCTTCAACTAATAAAAAAGTTCCAGAAAATGTGCTGCGTCGCATTCTAATTGCATTAGCACCACGGTCAACTGAAAGATATTCTCTCATTATTGTAGTCCCTTCAATTCTACAGTCAGATCCCAACGACCTTGAATTATATCTGGAGAATGAGTAGCCATTAAAATATCTAAATCTGCAAGATCTGTAATTTCTTTTAAGTCCTCTAAAAACTGTGATTGCCAGCCAACATGAAGTGAAAGTTCAGGTTCGTCAATAAGGACTAAAGAATTTCGCTTGACCTTAAAAAGTAGTTCATAGAGAAGAAGTGACGACTCCCATCCCTAACTCGCGGACGAGTATAGGGTGGGCTTCTCAGCAACACCAGCTATTGCTTCGGTTACACGCTGAGCTTTGTAACGACA
>JAYUSC010000283.1:0-4139 GCA_043755885.1 Pseudanabaena sp.
GGCGCGGCTTCGCCGCGCCACAACAAAAAATTAAGTTGGTGGATCATCAGGAGTGTCATCGATCGCAGGTACAGATACTTTAGGCTTAATCTGTCCGCGAATGCGCTCTAGCACGCCATTATCGACAGCATCCTTGGCAACACGGATGGCATTACGAATACTGACAGCGTTGGAGCTACCGTGACTAATTACACAAATACCCGCCACACCCAATAATAAAGCGCCACCATACTCATCGGCATCAATGCGCTCTTTCACCTTTTTGAGGTTAGGCTTCAAGATCAATGCGCCAAGCTTGCCCCGCCAACCTTTAGGCAATTCTTCCTTGAGGATTTGCATGACGGCATTACCGACACCCTCAGCAAATTTGAGGACGATATTCCCTGCAAATCCATCACAGACGATCACATCAAATTGACCTTTGAGGATGTCGCGCCCTTCAGCATTTCCTGCAAAGGTAATTTGGGGATTGTCTTGTAGCGCCTGATGCACACGAATTGCTAGTTCGTTGCCTTTACAAGCTTCTTCCCCAATATTCAGCAAGCCGACCTTTGGCTCTTTAATGCCGATCGCATATTGACTATAGAGCGACCCCATGATCGCAAACTGTTCTAAAAACTTGGGGCGACAGTCCACATTTGCGCCAACATCGAGCAGCAATACAGGTTTGTGGGCGACCTGTGTGGGAAACAATGCGCCGATCGCAGGGCGATCCACCCCTGGCAAGCGTCCTAAACGCAGCAGCGCCGCCGCCATCGCCGCGCCAGAATGTCCCGCCGAAATCACGGCATCAGCTTCTTTGCGCTTGACTAAGTTCATCGCCACGGCGATCGAGGAGTTAGGCTTGCGGCGCAACCCTTCGAGCGGCTCATCATCCATTTCGATGATCCCTTCCGATGGCACGATCGCCATGCGATCGCTTTCTTGATAATTATGTTGCTTGAGGTAGTTCGCGAGAATATCGCGATCGCCTACTAACGCGATATCTACACCCAATTGGGTTTGAGCTAATATTGCTCCTTCGATTATTTCGCGTGGGGCAAAATCCCCACCCATCGCATCTACTGCAATTCTCACGTTTTGCGATCCTGTCTGCGTTTTATGACTAAAACTGTAAAGAATTTTATTTAACCTTGCAAAAATTTTAACAGTTCAAGTAGCTTAAAGAAAGAATTTTTAGTGGCGCGGCAAAGCCGCGCCACTAAAAATTCTTTCTTTGCTATCGTGAGAATGAGCGGCACTCTACGCCATTTATCCTCATCTGATTAACACTAACAAACGAGCTACATGTTTATGCTAATTAAGCGCTTTCTTCGATTTTTCACAATTGCTAGCTTATCGGCAATTATTATCTTGATAGGTTGTCAACCAAATCTTGCGATTTCCCCAACTAAAGGCGATATCGCATCAAAAAATGTAAGCTCATCCAGTGATTCAAATATTAACAAGACCAAAGCATTCGTGGCGGATCTAGGATTTCGACCAGAAGCAGATGGGTTCAGTTTTGAGAACTACGGCAACGAAGGGAGCATTCAGAATCTGGCGATCGCCGATATGCAAAGAATGTTTGGGAACCAAGTATGTGCAACTACAGGCGACACTTGCATTCTCACCCCTCCCGCAGAGCAATGGATGGAAGAAACCAATAAGGGTATGAATGGGGGCCATTGCGAAGGTATGGCGGCTCTTAGTTTGATTTTGTATGCCGATCAAGCTAAAGCAGGGGAATTTGGGAATACACCAGATCTAGCTTTGCAGGGTAATCAAAAACTCCAGCGCGAGATTGCCTATTGGTTTGCCACTCAAGGTGTTGCACCTACAGCCACCAGCGAAATTAAAGGTAAAACACCATCTGAAATATTAGAGATTCTCCTCTCGTCGATCAAGCCGAATACTAGCCTCAATCAGACCTACACTATGGGTATTTATCAGCCCGAATTTAAGGGAGGACATGCGATTACACCCTATGCGATCGCAGATATGGGCGACGGCAAGTATACAGTGATGGTCTACGACAATAATCATCCCAAATTGGAGCGTCAAGTCGAGATTGATCGCAATGCTAATACTTGGAAGTATGTTGCTTCTACCAAACCAGGTGAAGCGGAGTCAGAATATGCGGGAGATGCTGAGACTAAGACCCTGACGCTTACTCCAACCAAACCACGCTACGAGACTCAGGACTGTAGTTTTTGTGGTACTGCGGATCAATCTACTTCTGAAAAAAATGATAAGGGAAGCACGAATAAAGCAGTTCAGTTTAACCAAATTTTTCTCGAAGGTGACGCTGATCTACTGATCAGTAATGGAAGTCAAAAAATTGGCTACGAGAATGGCAAATTTGTAAATGCTTTTGCTGGTGCAACTTTTATCCCAATGAAGAGCAATGAACTCTGGAAAGATGATGTGGAACCACTCTACAATATTCCCGCTGGCGTTCCTTTTACGATGACTCTACAAGCTAGTAGCGAAAGCAAAGGGAAAAAACTGACGGATGTGGTGATGATTGGACATGGCTACGATATCGGTGTGGAAGGCATTAAGGTTCTAGCAGGACAGAAGGACTCGATTAAATTTGATTCCAGCGGTCGGAGTCTATCTTATAAACCTAGCAATCCCGAAGCACCGAATATTGTGTTTGGACTCTCGACTGCAAATGATGACTACGAGTTTGAGCTAGACCAAGTGGAAATTGATGCAGGTGGCACGATTAGCGCTAATCTTGACACCGCAAAGGGTCGCCTTGGGATCAAGATTGCTGATAGTAAGCAGGAGGCAATCTTCAATTTAGTGATCAGTCGGATCGATGATAAGACCGAGCAGAAGTTTGAGGGTGAAGATCTGGCTCTAAATTCAGGTGACACCATGTATTTGGACTATGCCAAGTGGACTGGCAATGGAGCTAAGCTCACAATCGAACTTGACAAGGGAAGTGATGGTACGATCGATGAAACCACCACTGTCGCTGACAAGAAGTAAGTAGCTAAACAAACTAAAAGATCTCTCGTAGGGTGAGTTAGCGCAGCGTAACGCACTATCTGGGATGGTGAGTTACGCTATCGCTAACTCACCCTACGGCCTGATTACTGATTACCAAAAAGCCTTTTGAAAATCATGAATTATAGGGTAAATTAGATTTTAATGCAGAGTAACCTTGGATGTAGTTGTTGAAGATTATGATGAAGTCAGCTTGGGAAAAATATTGGACAACAACTGCGATCGCATACTTCTCAATTCCGCAATTTCTGGGCTACTCAGCCCAGTAGTTTTACTAATGGCTGCGTCATCAAGAAGATCGAGCAATTGCTTAGCTATCTCTATCTTGCTTTGTTTTACGGCTTTAACGATCGCATTATGTTGATCTTGAATAAAAAACTCTTGATGCTCTAACTCGTCTAATTCTTCAGCCGAAAGATTACCTTCTCTCGCAAATTCAAAGGCTTGCTTAATTTCTGGAACAAGATTCATACTTTCTGGCACAACATCCAAATCGATCGCATGTTTGAGAAAATACAACCATTTATCAGCTATGGTTTCGAGATCGTCAATAGTTTTATGAAACTTGGGTAACTCCACAAATACCAGTTCTAGATCGTAAATGGGATAGTTAATTAAAAAGTCTTTCTCTTTTAAAATAAACCGAGAAGTCAATTGATTTATTTCAGGAAACATCACAAAATCAGTAATTGTCAGCGCAATCACAGGATTTAGAGACGAATATGTTTTCCCGACACCGAGTTGAATGGAATAAGCCTTGGCTGCATTATAGAGAATGCGCTTCTCAAATCCTTCGACATTTAATACTTGCATCTCGATAATCACGCTTGTACCGTTATCGAGCTTAGCTTTGACATCGAGATAAGTATCCTTAACACCTCGGATGCGTGGAGCTAAATAAGGATTGAGAATTTCTAATTGTGAGATTCTGCGATCGCCGTTGTAAAGCATCGCATTCAAAAAACTGATCAAGACATCATGGCTTTGTTCGGAGCCGAAGATTTTCTTGAACGCAAAATCAGTTTTTGGACTAATAAATTTCATATGCTCATGTCCATGATTCCCACTCTCATTCTAGCAAGATTTCGTTTGCGATCGCTAATTACCCTAAACCCGTGAGGTTTCGCCCCGCAGGGGCGAAA
>JAYUSC010000284.1:0-4139 GCA_043755885.1 Pseudanabaena sp.
CGTTACAAAGCTCAGCGTGCTTCCGATGCAATAGCAGGATTAGCTGAGAAGCCCACCCTATACTCGTCCGCGAGTTAGGGATGGGAGTCGTCACTAGTAATGATTTAGAGTTACTGATGAGGGACGCAGGTTGCGAGCACAAGGGAGCTTTCCCTCAGTCAATAGTTGAGTAAATACAGTACGCTGGTGTTGCTAGCAATAGCACAAAGAAAAAATACAAGAAATTACTGAAAAATCTCCTTGGTTTATAGTTTTAATGGGTCGCCATCATTTCTAGCTCGTAGAGACTGGCGTACAAACCTTGTTTAGCAATCAGTTGATCGTGAGTGCCAGATTCGACTACTTCGCCTTGCTTGAGTACCAGAATGCGATCGACATTGCGAATCGTGGATAAACGGTGGGCAATGATGATTGTGGTGCGATTAATCAAAAGTCGATCTAAGGCTTGTTGAATCAAGAACTCGGTACTCACATCAAGGCTAGCCGTCGCTTCGTCTAAAATCAAAATCCTCGGATCTCGGATTGCGGCTCTGGCAAAGGCTAATAATTGCTTTTGTCCACCAGAGAGATTTGTGCCGCGCTCTCGGACTTGCGTGGCGTAGGCTTGTGGTAATTCTTGAATGAAGCGATCGACATTCATCAGTTCGGCTGCTTCAACAACTTGCTCGATCGCATAGTCTTCGCCGAGGGTAATGTTGTCTTTGATATCGCCAGAGAACAAAAAGGCATCTTGCAGAATTACACCCACACAACGCCGTAACTCGGCTTGGGTAATTTCGCGAATGTCGATGCCATCAATTAGAATTCTGCCTTTGGTTGGTTCGTATAGGCGAGATAGCAAACGAATAATTGAGCTTTTACCAGCACCCGTGGGACCAACGAGGGCGATTTTTTCACCTGCTTTGAGGGTGAAGGTCACGTCTTTGAGGACATACTCATCAGGCTTGTAGCCAAACCAGACATGATTAAAGCAAATTTCGCCAGTGCCATCAAGGGGAAGAGTTTTGGGATATTCAGGATCGCGAATTTCGATCGGTTCTTGCAGGATCGCGTTAATGCGTTCAACTGCGGTAAACCCTGCTTGAATCGTGGTGAATTTCTCGGCTAGTTGGCGAATTGGGTCAAAAAGACGCTGTGAGAACAAGACGAAAGCAGAAAGTTCGCCAAAGGTGAGATTTTTTTGGACAATTTGTCCGCCGCCTAGCCATAAAACACCTGCGATCGCAACTAGAGCGATCCATTCCAACGTCGCTGATACAGCCGAGTCATGAAAAACGGTGCGGTTTACCTCATCGACATATTGCTGATTGACTTTGAGGTGTTGAGCGGAGTTAAACTTTTCGCGGCGAAATAACTGGACGATACTCGCGCCAATAATATTTTCTTGCAAAATCGAGTTGAGTTCCGACAAGCGATCGCGAGCTTTGAAATTGGCTTTGCGATACTGATACTGAAAATAAACAATTAAGACTGTAACTGGGATCACCATTGCTAAAAGCAACAGCGCTAAGTCCCACCGTAACAAAAACATAAATACCGCGATTGTGCCGATCGCCGCAAAATCGCTAAGGACACCCACCGCCCCCGTCGCAAATACATCACCTAGCGCTTCGACATCACTAGTTAAACGGGTAATCAGTTTGCCGACAGGTGTGCGATCGAAAAAACTAGTTGATAAAGATGTGACGTGACGAAACAAATCGGTGCGAATATCCGCAGTGATTTTTTGTCCGACCTCTTGCACCAAGTAGCCCTGCCAAGACTGAAACGCAAGCCGAATTGCGATCGTCAAGAGAATGACCAAGCAAATCCATCGCAAACCCAACAAATCGCCACTTCTGATTGGACCATCGATGGCTTGCTGTACCAGAATTGGCTGGACTGCACTAGCGATCGATAAAGGCACAAGTAAAAGCAGCGATATAACAAGCTGTTTAGAGTTTTGCTTTGCGTAAGGCAATAAACTCAACATCAATCGCCAATCATTATTTTTGGCAGGATTTGAAGATTGAGCGTTGGCAGAGCTAGCGTTGGAAGTGTTCACTATTCGAGATCCCTGTTACCTGGGTTGCGAGATGGATCGCTATTGAGGAAGCCAAATACGAACAAGCTGATAAAGAATATGACAGTGATGTAAACCACTATTTTTAAAGTGAGCATAAATAAATAATCTCCGTATAAATATCTAAAAATTTATCCTACATTCAATCTTATAGGAAAAGATGGAAATCCCTTATACTTTCTTAAGATTAGCTGTTTGGGATTAAGTATTTATACTTAATCGTTAGGAACTATGACGAGTAATGAATTTTTTGATCGTAAATTGCTTTTGATGCTTTTAGGCTGGAAATACTTGTCCTAAAAGTTGCGATCGCTCAATGTATAAAGATATTTGAGATGCGATCGCCTTTAATATTTTTTCATCTAAAGCTGAATAAGCAAGAGTGACTTCTTGTACATTCTCGGTTGTAATTGCAATATCTTGAACTTTACGATTTATTAACTGAAAAACCCCGATCGTTCTTTTTTGTGAGTCAAACATGGGAACAGCTAAAACTGAACGGGTGTGGTATTCAATATCATAATCAAAGGTCTTGTGGTGTTGATATACCGCATCATCTGGCAAGTCATGGGCATCGGATAGATTCAGTGTCTCGCCTGTCATCGCTACATAGCCGACAATACTATCTTGATTGAGTGGCACTGCAAAATTAACTAGCGATCGATCGGGCTGTGAGTCATTTTGAGCAACTTCAAAGCAGACTATATGTACTGGAGCTGAGCGATCGATTAGATAAATACTACCTGCGTCACTTGTGGTCACTTTGCGAGTTGTCGCTAATGCTGACTCTAAAAAAGCTCTTAAGTCATTAGTCCTAGATAAAGACATGGATAAAGACAACAGATCGTCAAGCAAGCATTTGTAATAATGCAGTTGCTCTAAGCCCTGATGATTGGGTGGGGAAATATCTTCAGATGTTTCTGGTTGCAAGCCTAAATCAGGAGTCATGAATCTCGCCAATATCTTTAATAATGTCCCGCTCAGCACATATAAAACAAAGTTTTGAAAATTTAGCCAATAAGCGAAAGCTATCCGCATAATACTAGCAAAATCAACTCAGAAAAACACTAAAACTAACAATTGACCAGCAATTCTCATTATAAAAATCGGTTTTTGAAAGCCAGCCGCAGGTAGGCTTTCAAAAAACCGATTTTGTTGTTTACAGCGCCAAAGGCGCTGTAAACAACAAAATCGGTTTTATAATGCAAATTGATGACAGCGCGAAGCGCTGTCGTCAATTTTTTAATCTTCGTCATCATCAAATTGCAGATCGTCGATGGGATAGACATCTGGCCAAGCTGATGCACCATGCTCGTAAACATCAATGCCGATGCGATCAGCTTCCTCATCCACTCGAAGCAGCCCAACAGCATTGAGTGTGCCAAACATCAAAAATGAAAATATAACTACAAAGATGATAATCGCGACTTCACCGCCGAGTTGCACGCCGAGCAAGTCAAAACCACCACCCAAAAACAAACCAGCTTTTTTGTTGATCGTTAGGGCTGGATGTCCGAATAGACCCACAGCGATTATTCCCAACATGCCGCACGCACCATGTACAGCAAACGCTCCCACAGGATCGTCAATTTCAAACCACTCAATGATATCTACGACGATTAACACCAGTACACCCGCCACTGCTCCGATTAGTGCGGCAGCCCAAGGCATTACAACCTGCTGTCACTGCGACTAAACCCGCTAGTGAGCCATTCAGTCCACAAAATAAGTGCCATTGACGAAAGCGCAGATAAATATATAAAAATGCGGTCATTGCGCCAGCGGAAGCAGCTAGAGTCGTATTTACCACAATCAATCCAACTAGCCCTGGATTACTTAGCGTTAGTGTTGAACCAGCATTAAAGCCATACCAACCGAACCACAAAATCATTGTGCCAATCGTGGCATAACCAAGGTTGTGGGCTGGTGGGATTTGTCCCCAGACGCGATCGGGGCGTGGACCGAGTAGGTATGCACCAAGTGACGACTCCCATCCCTAACTCGCGGACGAGTATAGGGTGGGCTTCTCAGCTAATCCTGCTATTGCATCGGAAGCACGCTGAGCTTTGTAACGACA
>JAYUSC010000285.1:0-1777 GCA_043755885.1 Pseudanabaena sp.
GGCGTAGCCCGCCGCAACAATTTTGGGTTTTATGATGATGAATTGATATATGAGATTTTTTGTTAATCTATGAAAACCGACAAGCTATTTTACCGAATCTTCTTAAGCCAACCTAGCTTAATCGCCGAATTATTATCGGATATACCCGAAGATTGCCAATTTGAATATAGCGCTCCCGTTGTCAAGGAAAAAGAAGTTCGCTTGGATGGATTGCTAACACCAGTTAGTGACAATCCTGATTTACCGATCATCTTTCTCGAAGCCCAAATGCAACGAGATCAAGAATTTTATGGTCGTTACTTTAGCGGTTTATTTCTTTATCTGCATCAATATAAAATCACAAGACTTTGGCGAGGACTTCTGATCTTGCGCGATCGCAGTCAAGATTTAGGCTCAGAAAGAACCTATCAAACCCTTCTCGATAATCAAGTCCAAAGATTATATTTAGACGATTTATTGACCCAAGAAAATCTAAGCCCCAATTTAGCCATCTTGAGACTAATAGTAACGCCAGAAAATGAGGTCGTATCATTAGCTCAGAGGCTTTTAGGTGGTATCGAGACGGCTGAAGAATTTCAACAAAAACTAGATTTGGTAGAAGCTATACTAGTAAATAAATTTCCTAAATTAAGCATAGAGGAGATCCAGAAAATGCTCGATCTTAGAGAAGCGGATATCACTAAAACTCGTTTTTATCAGGAAGTCCTACAGATTGGTCGCCGTGAAGGTGAACAAATCGGTCGCCGCGAAGGTGAACAATTTGGCTTGCAAATAGGAGAAGCTAATATGGTAATCCGCATGTTGATTCGCCGTTTTGGTCGTCTCACGACTCCTCAAACGAAAAAAGTGCGATCGCTTGCTTTGCCCCAATTAGAATCTCTCGGAGAAGCATTGTTAGATTTTAAAAATGTAGCTGATTTAGAAAATTGGTTTAAGGCGATGGTCGTTAAAAAAAATTCCTTATAATTAAAAACCCAGAGCCAAAAAATGCACCGCCCACTACGCGGGCGGTGCATTTTTTGGATTTATATTTAATTTTGCTTAGTTACTTAGAGCGCGTAAAATGCTTGCGCCTACTAACCACATTATTTTATGTCCGACGAAATCAGTGTTGAACAAATAGCTTCTGAGCTATATCAAGAAGGGGTTAGCAACTTTGAGAGTGGTAACTATCGATCTGCGATCGCAATACTCGAACGCGCCCGTGCTTTAGCTGTTTTAGAAACTACATTGGGCGGCGAAATTCTGATCTGGCTAGCCAATGCCTATGATGCGGTTGGCAAAACCGAAGAGGCGATCGCAATATGTCGGAATCTCAAAAAGCACCCAATTAATACGGTGCCGAAATCAGCTCGTTATATGTTGGGCATTTTGACGGCACCGCAACTGAGCAAACTTGAAGGGGTTGTATCGGAAGTACCGATTTTAGAATCTCCTGATCGTTATCAATCTAAGCCTGTTGCCAGAACTAAAAGTTCAAGTGATAAGGAGAAAAAGCCATTTCGCGAGGTTTCCCTTGAGAAACCAAATACCGAGAGCAGTAATAATTTTCTGTGGGTTGCGATCGCAATTTTCCTACCGCTTTTAGCTATTTGGGCAGCAAAATAAAGCTCGAAAGTAGCGGCGATTAGCGTCACTACTTTCGAGCTTTAAGTGCTGTAACCATCAAACTCAAAAATGAATGATATGCTAGCTTATACTTTTGTTAAGTTACTTAAAGTAAAATTCAAACTTAAGTAGCTTTACACAATTAAATATAAAATCCCGCAACATGTAC
>JAYUSC010000286.1:0-1773 GCA_043755885.1 Pseudanabaena sp.
AAATCCGAAATCTCTTTCTCGGTATCAAAGTTATAGGACAAATCCGCCTGAAACTTAGTGCGTCCTTGCAAGGACTGGGTATATGCGCCAGTAGACACAAAACGAATGCGCTTGAGCATGAAATATTGCCCCAACAGCATCCCAAGTAAAGTACAGATCATTTCATGCAGTCGTCCAATACCCACAATTTCTAAAACTCCTTCACAATAAATCAGTCGTACACCATCAATATCCGCAAAAGCAGATTCCAACACTTGGAACTGCTCCCACGTTACGAACTGCCTCACAAAATGTTCATTATCAGACTTAGCTAAAGCTTGGATCATGGCTTTGAGACTCACCGCTTAATATGATGATTTTAGCTTGAATTTTGAGATGTGGTCATGCGATCGCAGCTTACTTTTAAAACTAGGATTTTTGCGATCGCTTATACATTTTTAAAATAGTGATCGCAATTTACTTTTTTAAATTTAAGGTTTTTGCGATCGCATGAATAATTTGCGATCGCAGTTCTTAAACCCAATTAATCCCAAAACTTAACAACTAGCAATCGCTATATACTAAGATTTACGCCTTAAAAATTATCAATTGCCTTTCATGCTTGCCGCCAGTCCCGACTTAGTAGCCCTAGCCCGATCGCAAATTATCTTGCTGACCCAAAGTTTGGGTGCAGTCGCTAGTGCTATCTATATCACCGAAAATGTTGCCGATGGGATGCCGCCGAATTTGATCGAGGTGGCTGTATTTCCTGAAGATGGGGTGATGGCTTTACCAGAAGCTTTTTCTGAGACTTTACCGATATTGGCTATGGGAAGTAGTGGTCTAGTTAGACAACGCCGCTTTGTGCTGCCGTTGATGTATGAAGAGGCGATTTTAGGCTTTTTGATGACGGGGCGAGACGATCGCGACTGGCTGGAATATGAACAATCGCAGATTCAACAAATCGCCAATACTTTAGCGATCGCCTGCGCCCTCGATCGCCGCAATCAATGGCTAGTTGCCAACCAACAACGCAACTACGAAGAGCAAAGCAATTTTTTTGGTTCACTATTACACCAGCTTCGTAATCCCCTCACCGCGATTCGTACTTTTGCTCAGCTACTATCAAGGCGCATCGTTGAGTCAGATCCTAATCAAAAATTTGTAACAGGGATTTTGAGAGAAACGCAGCATATTCAAGACCTCCTTAGTGAAGCCGATCGCCCTGCGCCACTTCTATTACCTCAAGCCGAGCATGAACAAGCTTTATTACCTGCGGCAACCCTAGATCTCGCCCCTGTCGATCTCAGAGAAATTTTGGAGGCGATCGCAAATTTTGCCAGTGCGATCGCCCAAGATCGCAATATTCAGTTTTTATCGAATATTCCTGACCATTTACCCAAAGTCTTAGGCAACGAATCAGGACTAAGAGAAGCGATCGGTAATTTGGTGGAGAATGCACTCAAGTACACGCCTGAACG
The DNA here is from genome assembly GCA_043755885.1 of Pseudanabaena sp. Taxonomy (GTDB): domain Bacteria; phylum Cyanobacteriota; class Cyanobacteriia; order Pseudanabaenales; family Pseudanabaenaceae; genus Pseudanabaena. Next base: position 1,461 of record JAYUSC010000286.1, read on the forward strand.
TGGATATGTTCTATTAGGTGTAGAAGTTAAGCCTGACACGATTTATATCTATGTTCAAGATACTGGTGTGGGAATTCCTGATGCTGATTTACCGCGCTTATTTGAACGCAATTTTCGCGGTAGACAAGCGGATGGCGATATTTTGGGTACGGGATTAGGGCTTGCGATCGCCAATGAATTAGTACAGAAAATGGAAGGCAGTATTCACGTAATTAGCCAAGTCGGCAAGGGCAGTACTTTTGCCATGACGCTTAAGCGATCGGTATAAACTTCACCTAAAAAACATAGAGGCGGTGCTTCGCACCGCCTCTAT
>JAYUSC010000287.1:0-1772 GCA_043755885.1 Pseudanabaena sp.
TGGAGAGAACCACCTCTGTTTAGAGCTTTGCAAGGAATTCTAAGTAAGTGGACTCGCTGAATCAGGAATCTCAGTCGCTTTAGCGCTGAGAGTGTCAAAAACTCTATATCCGATTTGGGCAAATCTCATGTCTGAAAGCATCTATATTAGCGCTCAGATGGCTGCGGCTGAACTGATTCTGTCTGGTTGTACAACAGCGAGCGATCATCTCTATATCTATCCCAATGATTGCAAGCTGGATGATGAAATAGCCGCAATCCAAGAAATTGGAATGCGATTTCATGCTAGCCGTGGCAGTATGAGTGTCGGTGAGAGCCAAGGTGGACTTCCGCCCGATGCTTTAGTTGAGAAGGAAGTCGATATTCTTAGAGACTCGCAAAGACTGATTGAGGAATATCACGATCCTTCGCGCTTTGCGATGTTACGGATGACTTTAGCGCCATGCTCTCCATTCTCTGCTTGGGTGTAGATGGCTCTGCGTCAAATGACACAGGTAATCTGTTGCAAGAAGCGCGAATGGCTTTTTTATTAGCGCGGGTGAATGAATGCGACCCCACATCGATGAGTGCTAGAGATATTTTAGAAATTGCCACAATCGGCGGCGCAAAGGTTTTGGGGCGTGACGATATTGGCGCGATCGCACCCAATATGGCGGCAGATTTTATTGCGATCGATATTCAGCGATCGCAATTTGCAGGCGCACATCACGATCTAGTGGCTGCTTTAATATTTTGCCCAGTACCATCAGTGGACTACAGCTTTATTAATGGTCGGAAGGTAGTTGATCGCGGTCAATTAACCACGCTTGATTTACCAACGCTGATCTAGCGGACTAATAAGATTGCGCGTAAGCTAGTCCAAATTTGAGTAGGTGCTACTTAAATTTGGATTTTAATAAAAAAAGTTGACTAAATGCGATCGCTATCTGGTATATTGATTGAAGTCAAAAAAAGACCACCCTGAAAAGGGCGCTTAGCTCAGTTGGTAGAGCGTCTCGTTTACACCGAGAATGTCGGCGGTTCGAGCCCGTCAGCGCCCATAATCATCATCTATATTAGTAATAGTAAGGCGTTAATTTAACTATTGCGATGACTGATATGCAAATACGTCGTAGGGGTAACCGAAAACGAATCTCAGCAAAAAAAGTTATGAAAAAGTTGTATCAAGCAATCTTTTTCACATAAATCAGGTAAAATACGGTATGTAGCTCAAGAGCCAGAATTTATATGTTGTTAAAATCATACAAAAACATTCTGCAAGCTTCTGTTGCCTTCATGGGGGGGATAATGTTTGCAGTCGGTCAACCAGAACTTGCTTTGGCAAACGATCAAGTTGGGTTTACGCCAACTGGTCGCCCAAAACCACAACGTACACAAGGTGGAGGCTCTCGCTTACACTTGAACATTGTGTTTACACCATCTCAATCGGTATGTCTACAAAATCCTATTTTGTAATTTCTCTTTTTGATCTATCAAGATCAAGGAACTTAGCTCTCATATTAATTAAGAGCTGCAAATCTGTTCACGATTTGCTCAATGGTAGACATTAACGCAAAGTCCTAACGTATTTATACACAGTAGTCCATCTGTAAAATACAAAGAAACAGCCATAATGCTTAATCTCAAAAAAAGAGGACATGCCGAGCATGTCCTTCTTTTTTAGCTCTGTACGGCTTTTGACACTCCTCAGCCTTAAGGCATGAGGATTCTTGGACTCACTATTGCCTGTAGGACTTGCCCTAGCATGGTCTTACTTAGTGATACCTAGTCTTG
>JAYUSC010000288.1:0-4112 GCA_043755885.1 Pseudanabaena sp.
CGGCGGGCGTAGCCCGCTGCCACATTTTTGGGTTTTATTATTTCTTGTAAGTCCCTTAAGCCTCTACATCATAAAAATAATGCGACAAATAGGAGAAATCAGTATCTCCAAAACTTAAAAATAACTTTTAAATAACTTTTATCTAACTTTTATCTAACTTTTAATGGGAACAGTCGGAAATAATTCGTATACCATGTTTGTAGATGGATATGTGCATTTCATTTGATATGGCGAGATGTAAGGTCAAGGTTGGGTTCAGTTCTCTAATTCCTTGAGTTACTTACTTTGCCAAGAAAAATCTGGGTATTGCGCCATAAATATCGCCAAGGTCAAGATAGTAAATTCTCTAGGTCTTTATTCTTGGATTTTTTCTGCTAATATTCGTTTTTGGATGAATTTACATCCAGCTACATGCCAATAACTACCCTGATTTGACCCATTGGAGTAGTTTTTGAAACATTTTTCAATATTGCTAGCAAGTCAGAAGAAATTTTTAGTTTTTAAAGGATTGGATTACTATGTCTAAAATTAGCAGACGGACAGCAATGCGGCTCGCTCTGGGTGCTGGTGGTACTGCGATCGCCTCGGCTACATTCGGCAACCTCGGTTACGCCCAAGTCTTTTCTGGTGATAGTTCTTACCGCTCCCGCACTCTACCACCTTTTTACACTCGTGACTTTCGCTATCAGTCCCCACTGATCCCAGTTCGCAGTGATAGTACCACGGACTACTACGAAATCAGAATGCAGAAAGGTTCCGTTCAGATTTTACCCAATATTCAAACCGAAGTTTGGACTTACGGTGGTCTAGTACCTGGTCCATTGATTTACCAGCAACTAGGTCGCCAGTCTGTCGTTCGCTTTATTAATAATCTTGGTACAGATAGCCGAAACCAGCCAATTCATACATCGGTTCACCTGCATGGGAGTGCATCTCTTCCTCAATACGATGGATGGGCTGATGATATTACTTATCCTGGACAATACAAAGATTATATCTATCCAAACAACCGGGCCGCAACATTGTGGTATCACGATCATGGTGTACATCGGACAGCGGTGAATGCCTACATGGGACTGGCTGGTCAGTATATTGTCGCCGATCCCAACGAACATCCCGACATTCCCAAAGGTGAATTTGATGTGCCGATTGTCTTGGCTGATAAACTTTTAGACCGCAATGGTAGGATTGTTTATGCGGATAGCGGCGAAAAGAATCTGGAAGGAGATATCGTTTTAGTCAATGGCGTGCCTTGGCCGCGCATGTCAGTCAAACGTACTAAGTATCGGTTTCGTTTTTGTAATACTGGGATTTCTAGATCCTATAGATTGAACCTGAGTAATGGTCAAGCTTTGACCGTAATTGGTACTGATGCAGGACTGTTACCATCTCCAGTCCAAGCTCCCGTTCTCACGATTGGTGTTGCCGAGCGCTATGAGGTAGTGATTGATTTTGCTAATTACCCAGCAGGTACTCAAATTGAACTTCTCAGTAACGCCGTAGAAAATGACACTCCCTTTGCCAGTACGAGGAAGATCATGCGGTTTGATGTAGAAGGTGGAGTCGTGTCTTATAACCCACCTTTGCCGAGCGTATTGCGTAATGATGGCTTCAATTTTGTTCGTAAGCGTCAGGAATTACTATCGCGTGTTGTGCGTCGTCGAGAGTTTGTGTTCGGAAAAGATAACCTTCAGGGTCAATGGACGATTAACGGTCGTACTTGGGCGAATGGAGGACTTGAAGCAAATCCTGGACTTGGTGATGTGGAGATATGGAGGCTTGTGAATGGCGGCGGTGGATGGCATCACCCGATTCACATTCACCTCGTCGATCTGCTGATCTTAAGCCGCAACAAGCAACGCAAAGTTCAACCTTATGAAATGGGTTGGAAAGACGTATTTTACTTGGATGAAGGAGCTGATATCGAGGTTGTCGCTCAGTTTGGTCCCAATAAAGGCAAGTATATGATGCACTGCCACAATTTAGTCCATGAGGATCACGATATGATGCGGGCTTTTGAGGTTGGTCAGGGTGGTCCTGATCCAGTAACAAGCGCTCCTGCGAAGCCATATAACTCTAGCGTTCTCCCTCTCTAAACGCAGTCCTAATTCGCGATCGCATAACTCATCAATTCTCATGAATTTTCATAAATATTGAGGTTCTACTTCAGCAAAGCTGTAAGCGTAAAGCTGACCAAATTGATTTACCATTCAGAGGTTTGCCATATGAAGTTTTCCGAAAGACTATTCCAAATTGCCAAGGTTGGAACCATCGTGTTGACGTTGTTCTGTACCGCGCTTATGGTAATGATCCCACCCGCGATCGCCAGTGGGCATGGTCATGCAAGCGGACATAAACATGTGCCTAGTTTTGAGTATCCCTATCCGATCGCTCAACGACGAATCGATGCGGAACAACTTCTAAATCAAGGGTTGAGCAAGGCTTATCAGCACGATCTACAGGGTGCGATCGCAGATTTAACTAGGGCGACCAAAACCGATCCCACCGATGAAGATGCGTTTCGCTATCTTGGCGATGTTTACGTCGAGGCTGGCAATTTTACTGATGCGATCGCCGCCTATTCATCGGCCTTGCGCTATCGTCCAGGCTTCTCGCATTTGTACAACGGTCGAGGCGAAGCTCACTTGGCGCTGAAGGAATATGATCTTGCGATCCGCGATTTCACTCGTGCGATCGCAGTTTATCCGAGTGAGTCAAGAGGGCATTACAACCGCAGTGTCGCTTATCGCCAAATCAAAAGCTATACCCTTGCGCTTAATGATTTGCAGAACGTAATCCGCACCAGCAATAAAACTGATGCAACAGCCTATATTGATCGCAGCAAAATTCGGCAGATTTTAGGTGATGTCAAAGGTGCGATCGCAGACTATCAGACCGCATCAGCACTGTTAGAGTCTCAGCCCGAGGAATTTCTCAATCAAGATGACTTTGTAAGTTATCAAAAGCTTCAAGTTCAGTACAAGAATATAATTCAGGGTGCGGAAGACATGAAAACAAAATTGACTAGTAATTATGATCCAAGTTTCATCGTCGATCAAAATCGGTTTTCCTAATGAAAATCATGAGTAAACGAGCCACCTCTGAAATGGAAATAAAGAAATGAAAAAAAATATAATTGCAGCCCAAAAAACGATTAGGACAATAGGGAAGCTAATTGTACTCTCAATTTTTGTGCTATTGGTGCTAATGACTGCATTGAGACCAGCCGATGTTGCAGATTCTAAGCCGTCGAATGTTAATCATTCTGAGGCTTCAGATATGTTGTGCTATATGGTAACTGCCAAAGGTCGAGTGGTCGATCTGATGCATTTATGTAAGCAGAGTGTTCCAGACAACGTAACAGCACCAACACAATCTCCCATCTATGGGGGATATCCACAAATTTCTCGCGGTCCCCAATCTTATAACAACTATAGTGGACTTTTGTCTTATCCGACTCCACCAAACGTTTATGACTACCAAGCCATGAATAATTTTGATTTCCAGTTATACAGCAACTAAATTCATTTGGATTAAAAAAAGCGTACCCCTAGGATACGCTTTTTTTTAATCCAAATAAATCTTGTATGTAATTGAAAATCTAGAACAAAAGATTTTCCCAAACTGCTGCAAAGACAGCACAAATTCTGGAAATGATTTTATATTTAATTATATTTAAATACCTACTCCCTTCCCACCTAAAAAGTAGGCATTGCCAAGTGAATAATTAGGTGTGTGCGGTGAAGCCGTGCACACCTAATTATTCACTAGAAAGGGGGTAATAGAAGACATGAATCTATACAAAAAGTATTAATAATTTATTAGTGTAACTTTTACATGAAACAGATCTTTATGGAGATCTAATAAAAAAAATAATTAGGGGAAATTCAAGAAAAAAGCGATCTATATAAACCCAAAAATGTTGGGGGTGGGCTTAGCTCACCCCAACATTTTTGGGATCAAGTATTTTGTGTACGCCCCTAAAAAGGTCATTCACTTCAAACAATGTATAGAAAGAATCCTATCAATACAAAATAGAAAAATCTATTAAGTAGCTAGGTATAATAAAACCCAGAACCCAAAGAAGCTGGTTCGCCCGCGCAGCGAGCGAA
>JAYUSC010000289.1:0-9871 GCA_043755885.1 Pseudanabaena sp.
AATGGCATGGATATTTAGTTTGTCGGCAGAATGTGGTTCTGATGAGAGCAACGCCCATAAATTTGCTCAGCATTTTGAGGGAATATCATGGTTGCTGTCGAATGGTCGCCAGTGCCAATGTCGAACGGATATATTTCAAGACATAGAAGAAAACTGGTGGTGTCGAGTTTCACCCAATAATCTGAGTGAAGTGGGAATAGACTGTCCTGAAAGCGCTTATTTAATGACAGAATTAGGCATCTTACTCTATCAGTCTCTACGATTTGCCACGACCTTCCGTTATGCGCTAGTTGGCGTTGAGGTCGATGAATTCAGGACTTACAGTGAGCTTATCGAAGAATCATCTAACTTATCCATCTCAGGGCTAGTTTTGGCAAAACCAACCGAACGAGAACTAGGAATATTGCCATTATTTCGTTCCTTCAGCCCTAATTATGTTTGGCAACCCTACGCAGGAGAAATCTACAATCCGCTCATGGCATCCCCAAACCTAAAAAATAAGCTTAATGAACTGCTGGCTGTAAGTTGATCTCCAAAGCGAAGACAGCATAACTTCACTGTTATACCAATACAGGAAATATTCATATGACCACGTTATTACGCATTTCCCAAATAGAAACCCCCGAAGGACAAAGCACGATCCTCCACGATATTGACTGGTCACAATTTGAATCGATTCTTGATGATCTTGGCGAAAAGCGTAGGACAAGAATTGCTTACTTAAACGGTGTATTAGAGATTGTTATGCCCTTACCTCAACATGAAAAGATCAAAGTCCTGATTAGTTACTTTGTCCAAGTTTTGCTAGATGAATTAGCGATCGACTTTGAGGGCTATGGCTCTACAACATTTAAAGCCAAGGCTAAAAGGGCTGGGCTAGAGCCTGATGAATGCTTCTACATTCAAAATAATGTCGCCATGCGTGGCCTCCGCAAACTTAATATGGCTATTGATCCACCTCCTGACTTAGCGATCGAAGTGGATGTTACTTCTAAGACTAAGTTTGATGTGTATCGCACCCTCGGCGTACCCGAACTATGGCTATACGATCAAATCCTCAAAATTTATATCTTGTCTGACGGAGAATATATCGAATCAGAACTTAGCCCCACTTTTGGCAATATTCCTGTGCGCGATATCATTCTTCAGTTTCTAGAACTTAGCCTCAGCGAAGGACGCAGTGCTGCAATGCGTGATTTTCGGGCTTGGATGCAAACAAATCTATCCTTACTTTTTTTGCCTAAAGGGTGATTGTGTTTGCGTCATCGACTAAGGGAACTCCAACAAAAAAAAGATCCATATAACTGATGTTACACAGAACGCAGATGATGAATCTCTTGCTGCTAGCCAAGCAGGGCAACCACGGGGGGATTGCCCCTACCTAAAAAATTTGGATTCTGTAGAGCTGCGCCACAGGGCGCATTTCTACACCTTGGCTATCAAAGGAATTCTGCGTAAGGTAAGCCTATAAAAGCCAAAAATGTTGTGGCGGACTACGCCCACCGCAACATTTTTGGCTTTTATATGGATCATTTTTTCTTGGGGTTCCCTTACTAAAAAATAAAATGGCAAAATCTATCTCTTTAGAATGCGCTAACCCGAACCCATTGCTGACTCATGGTTTGCTCGTATAAGGCTTCTAAATGATCAATATTTTTTACCAGTGTATAGCGATCTAAAACCCTTTGCCTTGCCTTAAGTCCAATAATCTTTGCCATCTCTGGATGATCGACAAATAGGGGTAAAAGCGTGCACAGTTGAGAAGTAACCTTATGAGAATCAAGAATAATTCCCGCGCCATTCTCAATTACTTCACCGTCAGCGCCTACATCCGTGGCGATGCAAGCAACACCGCAGGACATCGCCTCTAATAGTGATAGAGACAAACCTTCCACTAGCGAAGGTAAAATAAACACATCAGTGCCACGCAAAATCTCAATCCGCCTCTGCTCATCAGCAATATATCCCATCCAAATAATGCTGGGATCGTTCCCATAAAAAGTTTTTAAACCTGCCAATAAGGGACCCGTCCCAACGATTGCCAGTTTGCAGCCTTCAGGCATTTGGCATTTGCGCCAAGCCTTAAGCAGAGCTTCGACATTTTTTTCGGCAGCTAAACGACCTTGATAGAGAAAAAGCACGTCAGCATTCAGTTCAGATTTGATGTTTGATGGTGCGGGTGAATAGCGATCGCTATCAACTCCATTGGGAATAACCGCAATTCTGGTATTGGGAACACCTAATTTATTGAGAAGTTCTTTTTGAATATTGGAAAAGATAATAACTTGATTGTAGTCAGCTAACGATGGTGCGTAAATTTGATAGGTAAGTTGTTGCGTACTAGAGGCGAGATTACGACGCTTGAGATCAAAGGGTTGATGAAATGTGGCGACGAGGGGTAAATCGAGTTCGGCACAAATTTCTGGCAGACGAAAATCGAGGGGAGATATGGCAAGGGATGCATGAATCAGATCGGGCTTTAGCGATCGCAAAGAATCCACAAGAATTTTATTGGCTCGCAGAGAAGGCACTGTGTAAATGGTGGATTTGTAAAGAAATGGCAAGGTGACATCCTGCGTTTCTTGAGCATGTTCTTCTTCATGATCTGAATCATTCTCGGTGGCAAAATGCATAAAGCTAACCCGATGTCCGCGATCGAGTAACGCATTTGTAATTTCGCGACTATAAGTCACGTTGCCACAAGCAGGCGATTTTTTACCTAACCATGCGATATGCATGAACTACACCACATTATTACCATAGGTATAATACCAAATGCTTATTACAAAAACAGAGATGGCACTGAGTGCCATCTCTGTTTTTGTAAATCTATGGGTTGCCCGGGATTTGAACCCGGAACAAATCGGTTAAAAGCCGAGTACTCTACCGTTGAGTTAGCAACCCATTTGAGCGATGATCGTAAACTTTTATATGCGTTTCGCACATTTGTTTTTTACGCGCTTGGCTAGTCTATCATGCATTTAGCAAATTACACCAGTTAAACTAAATGGTCTTACTTCAGTAATTCTTATCGAAAGAGTTTGACCAATTAGCTCAGCTAATGGTTTGCCTGTGTTGTTCTCGGTGAAGGCAATCCGATTGGTGCGGGTGCGTCCCATGATTTGCAAAGGATTTTTGTGGTTAGTGCCTTCGATCATGATCTCTTCGGTGCGTCCTGCATAACGGTTAGAACGCTCAGCCGCGTTTTGGTTAACCGCATGGTTCAGGCGCTGAAGGCGATCGCTTTTGACCTCTTCACTTAACTGATTTCCCCAAACCGCCGCAGGAGTGCCTGGGCGAGGCGAATAAGCCGCTGTATTCACCAAATCAAAGCCAATGTCGTTAACTAGCTGCACTGTGCGCTCAAACTGCTCCTCAGTTTCCCCAGGAAAAGCGACGATCGCATCGGCAGTAATCGCCGCATCGGGCATAATTTCGCGAATATCTTCAATAATGCGGCGGTAGCGTTCATGGGTATAGCCCCGCGCCATCGCTTTGAGGATGTCGTTGTCGCCCGACTGAAAAGGAATATGGAAATGTTCGCAAACCTTGGGTAGCTCAAAACAAGCTTTGATCAATCGGGGACTGAAATAGCGAGGGTGACTGGTGGCATAACGAATGCGATCGATCCCCTCGATGTCGTGGACGTAATAAAGCAAGTCCGTAAATGTGATTTTGCCGCCGATGCCCGCGCCAATGCCACCTGCGGGGAGGTCGCGCCCATAGGCATCAATATTTTGACCGAGTAAGGTAATTTCTTTGTAACCCTGCGCCGCCAGATTCTCGATTTCTTTGCGGATCGATTCAGGCGATCGCGATTGTTCTCGACCTCTGACCGCAGGCACGATGCAATAAGTACAGTTTTCGTTGCAGCCATAAATAATATTCACCCATGCCGAAACCGCGCTATTACGGCGCGGTGTGGTGATATCTTCTTCGATATAGGCTTCATCGGTGGCGACAACTTGGTTGCCATTAAATACTTGCCCCAGTAGATCACCAAGACGATTAACATGCTGTGGTCCCATCACCAGATCGAGTTCAGGCACGCGCCGCATCAGGGCTTCACCTTCTTGCTGGGCGACGCAACCCGCGACGACAAGGGTTAATTTCGGATTTTCGCGTTTGCGCTTAGCTTGTCTACCTAGGTACGAATAAACTTTCTGCTCAGCATTGTCACGAATGCTGCAAGTGTTATACAAAATCAAGTCGGCTTCTTCGGTCTCTTCGGTTGACTGGTAGCCCATGTTTTCTAATACGCCCGCCATGCGCTCAGAATCCGCCTTGTTCATTTGGCAGCCGAAGGTAATAATGTGATATTTCTGAGCAGTCATGAAAGTGTTAACCAAGCCGAAATTATTGCTGATCTATTCTAATATCTTTCAGCATGAATTGTTGATTTAGGGAACCCCAAGAAAAATGCGATCATAAAGTTGGGCAGTTTTTTCGAGCATGATTTCACTAGAAAAAAGTTGACGATAGCGTCTGTAACCGTCCTTTGCAAAGCGATCGCGTAAGTCTCGATCCGCAATTAGTTCGGCAAGCCTAGCAGCCAAACTATCAGGATCGCGGGGTTTCACGATAAAACCTGTTTGGCGATCGCAAACTTGTTCGGCAATACCACCCACACAAGTACCGACGACTGGCTTGCCTTGAGACATCGCTTCTGCACAGGCAAGACTGCAAGCTTCTTGAAGAGAAGGCAACACAAAAATGTCAAACAATTCCATCAAGTTGGGTAAGTCATCAAGATAGCCTGTAAAAATTACGCGATCGCCTATACCTAAATCCTGAGCTTCTTGTTTAAGAGATGCTTCTAAATCGCCATTACCTGCAATTACTAAGCGCAGGTCTTCGCCTTGCAATTTTACAAAAGCCTGAAGCAAATAGGTTAACCCTTTTGCTTCATCTAGTCGGGCGGCTGTTCCAATAATGATTTGGTTGGCTGGGTCTAGTTGGAATTTTTTGGATAGTTTTAATGATTTGTCAGAATCGAGAATTGGCTCTTTAACTCCGTTATAAATTAAATGGAGTTTTTTTTCACTTAATCCTAATTCCCGTAAAAGATGATATTCAGCCTCACAAACACAAATTATGCGATCGGCAAACCAATTACTAAACCAGCATGACATTTGATAACTAAATTTTGCACCAAACCCATGAAAGCCATGCACAGTATAGATAACAGGGACTTTCTTTAATGCTAAATACACAGCTAGCATCAATTCGTGAGCGCCGTGAACATGCACAAGATCGATCGCCTGTTCTTTGTGGATTTCCTTGATTCCTGCGATCAGTTCTGGAAAACCTTTAAATACATTAATCTCCCACTTTGTATATTCCCGTTGCGAAATTGGTAAAGATCGAAATTTGGGTGCACCTTTGCCGTCTGGGGCTAATAGTGATATTTTGTAGCGATCGCGTAGTCCTTCAATGAGGCTAAGGGCTTGCTTTTCTGTGCCACCTTGATTGAGGTACGGCAGAATGAATAAAATATGTTTTTTCACTGTGTATTTTATTGATTTTGTGTGTGATGGCTACAGCGAATTAAGCTTAGTTATAGCAGGTATAATTGAGACAAGTCAAAATTTAAAAGATAGAGGTGTGGCGATGGTACAAGCATTAGTTGACTGCGATCGCATGACTTTTGAAGAGTTTATCAATTGGTATCCCGAAGATGGTAAACGCTATGAAATATATAGAAGAGCGATTAGAGAAATGATGCCCATAGGTGATCATGATTTAACTAGTAGTTGTTTGTCTGAAGAGTTAACTTTAGAGGTTCGTAGTAATCATCCTAACTATCGTGTTAGTAGGATGTGTCTATTAAAACCAGAAATGGCTGATACAGGTTTTATTCCTGATGTGGTGGTTATAGATCGACGGGAACTGGTAAATGAACCTCTTTGGCAAAAGTCTTCGGTAATTCAAAATGGAAAGACTGTGCCGCTGGTAATTGAGGTAGTAAGTACCAATTGGCGCAATGATTATGCTGTGAAGTTGGCAGAATATGAAGCCATGGAAATTGCCGAATATTGGATTGTGGACTATTTAGCTTTAGGAGCAGTGCGTCATATTGGTAAGCCAAAGCAACCCACCATTACAGTTTGCAAATTAATTGAAGGGGAATATCAGTTATTTCTATTTACTGCTGGTCAAAGAATTGAATCTGATATTTTTCCCGAACTAAATTTGATGACTGATGCAATTTTTTAGATTGGATTACAAGGTTAAACTTTCAGCTCGTTTCAACTTGCTATGGAAGTAACTCTGTTCTAAATTTTTCTAACTCACTTTAAGCAGATAGAATTCGTGCGATAGCCGAGGTTTAGGGCTGCGCCCTGTGGCGCAGCCCTACAGAATCTAAATTTACGGATAAAAGCGGCGCTTCATGCTGCCTTTATTACTGCATGGTGTGTCCAGCTTTTTCTAGAACATGCTGTACTTGACTAGCCTCGCGATCGTTGCCAATCTCGATCACCAAGAACTTGCCGTTGTCAATGGCTTCTACAAACTTTGAAATCGACTGCTCGCTAATTCCTAATTTGGTTAAAACCGCAGCCAATCCACCTTCCGCAGTAATGGTTTTCCAATTTATTGAGTTTTGAGGGGCTTCATAGTTTTTAGCCACGGTCGAGATATTTGCAACTGGCAGCCCTTTTTTCTCCATTGCCAACACAGCACTTTTAGCTTCATCTTCAGAATCAAAGATGTCAACTACGGTTACTCTATCGACCAGTTTAGATACAGAGTGACCATCTTCTTCATACATTTCTGGCTCGATCGCATAGTTATTTAGTAAACCTTCAGTATCGACTGTTTGACCATGAGCCTCATTAATTTCGTCAGGTATAGTTTTTTGCTCAGTTGATATAGTCATAGAGTTGCTCCTAAAGGTTGCTATAACTATGTTGTCAGGACAATGATTGACTTGATAGGTGAGATCAAGAAATTGCATGACTTCATTACAAAACTTACGGAAATAAATACTCCCTTCCTACTCAAGAGTTAGTGGTATAACGCTCCGCGCCGCACCACTAACTCTTGGATTTTATTGGTTCTTGTTTACTTCCATTCGCGGATTTCTAGTTCTTTTTGTGGCAACAATAAACTTGCTTCTATTTCTTCGCGAATGCCAGTTGTGACTTCGCAATTACTATTGAGGCAATCGAGCAGCAACTGGTTAGCATCGTAATAGCTTTGTAATACTAGCTGCTGACTAGGATCAAAGTTCCATTGATTACCAATGTCGCGATGGGTCGCGATCGACTCACGAAGCTGGATTACCCAAGTTGCATAGTTGTTCTTGCACCATTTATCAAAGCTGCTTTTACTATGATCGTCATTGGGCAATTTATCGCTAAGTTGTTGCAGAGATTTATGAAATCCTAAATCGACCACCATCCCTAAAATATTGCTCAGAGCCTCGCTACAAGAATGGATACAGGCAAAGTCTTTGCTCTTATTTAACACGCATTCTTGTAATAAGTCATCTAAAGCCGCATCTAATAATGCACCTTTATCTAAGGTACAGGCTAGAGCGAAATCAGACACAAGATGCGGTGTGCGAGACAAAGCCAAATAAAAGGCGCGTTCTGTAGCAGGTTTAGATTCGGGTGGATTGCTTTCTGCTTTTTGGTTTGCCCAAGTCAAAAACTCTTGCAGATAAGGATCTTCAGAGACAAGGGCATCAATTCCTTGCTTCATTAACTCCACCAATCCATCGGCACTACGAAGCATACTTGCGGTTAGCAAAAAGATTTCTCGCCAATAGGGATCGGTAATATGGGTTACAAGTCCCTGCAAAGAGTCACCTAATGATTGGAGATTATGACTAGCGACGATCTTTCGCGCAGTGAAATATTCTTGTAACGCCAAATAGGAGAATGAGAAGATGCCACGCGCCCTTTCGGCTAGCAGCCCATGTTGAGACTCGATCGCCCTAAGTATTGATGCGCTTGCCTCTTGAATCTCTTCAGGATCGTTACTTGCATCAGGAAGAGCTTGCATATAGTCACTGATATGTTGCTCAATCACACCAACTTCAAAAAAGTACTGACCTTTCTCAAAGGTGGCTGAGGCAATCTGACTCAATAGCTTTAGCTTCTGCGGCAGCAAAAATCCTTGATATACTTGATCCCTCTCAATACCTCTTGCTTCATCCCATTTCCCTAATAGCAAGTCCATACCTTGCTTATAAAATTCCGCTTGTTTCATGGGGAACTTATCTTGACGTTGAAATATGGAACAGGCTAAATGTAGAAATAGCGGCGTGGTAATCAGTCGTCGGAATCGCCAATTTTCAGGTAATTCCAAATTTTTCATGAACTCTGATGCACTTGTCAGCCCTTTTGATTCATTTGTTCTACTAAATTCGACAAACCATTTCTGGGCAAAAGCAGCTATTTGGGTTTCGGTAAAGGGAGCAACTTCTACGTCAGTGAATCCATTGAGTGATAGCCTTAGAGCCGCTGTGCGACATGCCACCACAAACTGATTTCGATGATATTTGTCACAAAATCGACGAACTTCATTTAGGATAATATGCTCATCTTCATGGCAGACTTCATCGATACCATCAATTAGGATCAAAGCTCGACCATTTTGCAGGAGTTTCTTAATGATTGCTAGTTGGGAAATGTCTGAGGTGAGAAATTCTTGATGGATATATTCTAATAAATCTGCGTTATGGCTGTCTCGACAACTTTCTGCAAAATCTCGCAATGCGATAAAGATCGGGACTTTATCTGAACTAAACTGATCGTGGTTGCATTGCATTGCTAAATGTTTGAGAAATGTAGACTTACCAGATCCCGGTCTACCTAATACTCGCAGTTTGCTAAACTTTTCTAATGCTTGCATACCAGAAATTTGATTTTCTGCGATTTCACCTAATCCGAATCGATCAATATCTTCGGGCGTGAGGCTATCAACTTCAGAGACTTCCAACCATTGTTGACTGGAGATTTGCTCTAAAATGTTTACGTCAATATAAATCTGATCGATGGAAACAGGACGACTAATATCTAATAGTTGCAAGATGCCGCATTGATAGTTAATTTTCTCCATTCGTTGCGATCGCATCATTTGCACTAGAGCGTCTATTCCTAGTGTTGGTATATCATCACTAGTTTCATTGCTGTCTGTGCGTTCGGTATAGTCTAGTGGGGGATCGAGAGCAATATCTCGCCAATCCAAATCTAATCTTGTACAAAGTTCAAAAAATGTATAACGTTCGATCGCTTGTCCCGCAAAAAAACGCCAAATTGGTTGTCTTGTTTTAATGCCTACTTCGTTAGCTAGATACTCTTGTGTCCATCCTTTAGAGATAAATTGCTGTTTAGCTTTCTTGGCTCCAGATGCCGATGTTTGTAGGGATCGCTTTGCCATAGGTCGATAAGCTCCAATGCTGTTTTAGTGCTTTCGTTATACATATCGCAATTAAAAAATCAAATATACGATTGTGATGCATATATAACTTAATCACATTCAAACAGTACGTCTACAAAACCCGAATTGGTATTTAGTTAACTATCTATTCATGTTTTGCATAAGTAAGAGCGATTTGCAAATTACACCTGTAATTGTTTGATAGCAAACATTTTCAACAAAATGCGATCGCAAATCTCCCCTTTTTGTTAGGACTGAAATCTTAATTAAATATAAACAGCATAGCGATTACGTCTTTTTTGGTTCATTTTAAAGAGGTATTAGCGAAAAGAGCTGAGCATTTGCAATTTGAGATTTAAGACTGTAATGGGGAATATAAAAATATTGGCGCAAACTCTCTAAATTTTCGGGGAACTCCGAGGAAAAAATGATCCATATTGAAACCAAAAATGTTTCGGTGGGCTACGCCCACCGAAACATT
>JAYUSC010000290.1:0-1766 GCA_043755885.1 Pseudanabaena sp.
TTGCCATCTTCCCAAGCCTCAATCGCTAAATTCCAGAGGTGTTCTTGATCCCAATAATCCCATGTAGTGCGGGAAGCTTTTCCGCTGTCGCCACTATATATCCCATCAGTTTTTGACTCAAAATAGAATTCTCTGCTCAACGCCCGTAAATGTGGATAGGGCTGTTCTTCCTCACGCATCACTCGCCACATTGTAAACTGCAAGTCATCGCTGAAGTTATCGCCAGAGACGCTAGAGCCACTAATTTCTTCGGATAGATACCAGTTAACCATCGTGGCTGGATTTTCTGGATCGACTTCTCGCAACAGGTAGTACGATCTTGCACTTGTGGTTTTCAGCAACCATTCTTCGGTAGCATAGCCGTTGTCGTCATCGTAATAACTATAGTCAGCGACTTGCCACTGCACGCCTCCATAGGTAACGCGATCGCCTGCGCGTAGTTGCTGTAGTTGGGCTTGAGTAAACACACTGGGCATAGAATGAAACTCTGTGGCTTTGCTAAACTCCTAAGAATAATATAGGCGATCGCGCTACTAATTCAGAAATTTATATTTTTTTATGTCAGATCGGTTGTCTCAGTTTATTCACCACCTTGAGCAGTCCTATGATGGTCCCGCACTCCTATTTGATCTAAAAATTTTCAAAGAACGTCTTCAGCGATTGCGAGAGTTAGGCGATCGCTATAATGGCAAGTTCTTAATGCCCGTCAAAGCCTTTAGACATCCGCTCATTTATCAAATTACTGGCGAAATACTATGGGGATTTGATATCTCTAACCAAAATGAATACACTAGTTTGCCAACTCTTTTAACCAATAAACTGGTGAGCCTAACCGATCCTGCCTTTGATGGTTACGACCTACAAGCATTCCTTACTAAAAAAAACAACTTTAGAATTTATATTGAAACTCCCGCCCAAGCTCAAAAACTGCAATCTCAACAAGTGGATTTTGGGATTAGGCTCAATTCTTCTTCCCTGCTGAGCGCAGAAAATTGCGATCGCCAGTTTGATAGCTATAGTCGTTTCGGCAGATCCGATCTGACAGAATTAGCCAAGTTTGCCCAGTCCTCTCCAGATCGTTTTGTCGGCTTTCATATTCACCATGGGCTTCATGAGAATTCCCCAGATACGATCTTGACCTTCGCTCGTCAAGCGATCGCGCTAGCCGATCAGTTTCAACTTCCACTTCCGAGTATCGATCTAGGTGGAGGATTAGCCAAGATTGGGTTTTCAAATTTGGAAGATCTACTTATAAAACTTCGTCGCTTAGTGAGATCGTCTACTACGTTGATATTCGAGGCAGGGAAACTGTTATTTGAAGATATCGGTTTTGCCTATGGGAAGGTAAAATCTCTACAATGCGATCGCCGTGGTTGGATAATAACTCTCGATCTATCCAAAAGTTGTCATCTGCGTTGGTCAATGCCGCAACTAATTGTCCCAGATTCCATCTCCCAAGTTTCTGTGAGCATCTATGGTGCTACCTGTAATGAAGGCGATCGCTTGGGTGATTTTCTAGTTCCGATCTCCAATATTAAGGGCATTCCCTATCAAGAAGGCGATATAGTTGTTTTTAAAAATATCGATTGTTACTCAGTCTCTTGGAATACCTCATTTAATGGCATAAAACCCGCAGAAGTAAAATTTTTCTAGTCTTTTTCAGGAGAAACGCCTTAATCAATAAGTAGCTAAAATTTATAAAAATTCTTGATGATAAGTACCTCGGCACAATTAAAAACCCAGAACCCAAATCTGTACCGCCCGCT
>JAYUSC010000291.1:0-4101 GCA_043755885.1 Pseudanabaena sp.
ACCTATTTTTGGGTTTTCGTGTGAAAATGTGGCTGCATATAGGTATAGTCTGATTAATCTAAGTACTGCTATTGATTGCCAAAATCACGAAGTTGTCTAAACCTATGGAGGCAAATAACTTGAAATTTCAAACTACTGCTCAAGAAGCCTGTTATGAAAAAGTAGTAACGTGGATGCAAGAGATATTTAAGAAATGTCCCTGCGCTCGCCAAGATATTCCAGGATTAGGCATATTTATGGGTTCGGCGTTAGTAGAAGTATTGATTTTTCCTTGGGATGAAGATGATGCAATTATTAATACGCGATCGTATGTAGTAGTTGGTGCAGAATTAAAACCAGACTTGATGCGATATTTGCTCGAAGAAAATGCCAAGATGATTTTTGGAGCTTTTGGCATATCGCCAGACAGTGAAATTCTGTTTGAGCATTCAATAGTTGGCTCGACTTGTGACATGAAAGAGTTAGAAGCCTCAGTGAAAGCGGTGATGGAAATCGCAGATGAGTATGATGACAAAATTGTCGATCGTTGGGGTGGCAAACGAGCCTTAGACCGTATTCATGCAGGCACATTATCAAGTAATGGCTGGTCACTATAAAAAGCAAAGGGGTCACTAAGTGCCCCTTTGCTTTTTACGAGAGCGCAAAGTGCGTTAGTGTCATGAATCATTCTCGCTCTAGATGATCCCCATGTAGGGGCAAAGCATTCCCACAGAAATTCAGAGCTTTTTAGACTACCTTCATTTGGGAATGCTTTGCCCTAAACTCGCAACGCAGGGACAATTTATCGGTGAAAGCGCAAAGGGTTTAGCATTTGCGCCAATATTTTTATACTCATCACTACAATCTTAAAACGCAAATGCTAAACCCCTACAAGTTTGTTTTTATCAACTATTAAAGGCGCGAATAATTTATGACTAACCAAAGCGCTATATATTCTAGATAACTGCCCATTTAGCAAAGTCCTATGCCTCAAACGATCGCCGATATTAATGCCAAAATCAAAGCTGGTAAGGCTAAAGTCCTCACTGCTACCGAACTCAAAGCTCTTGTCGTAGATATCGGGGTGACTCAAGCTACCAAACAAGTAGATGTGATCGTCACAGGTACATTCGAGCCAATGGAGTCATCGGGGGCTGTGCTCAATTTAGGACATACCGATCCACCGATTAAGATCAGAACTTGCTGGATTGATGGTGTACCAGCCTATGCAGGATTTGGAGCAGTCGATATTTATTTAGGCGCAACCCAAGAAGCTGATCCTACCGATGAAGCACCGCAATATCGTGGCGGTGGACATGTAATTGCGGACTTGATCGCAGGAAAGACGGTCAACTTTAAAGCGATCGGACATCCCAATGACTGCTACCCTCGCGCCAATTTTGAAACGACGATTACGAAGGATTCCATTAATCAATTCTATCTATTTAATCCCCGTAATCTTTATCAGAATTTTATTGTCGGTGTCAATGGTGGCGAAGACACTCTCTATACTTATTTGGGACCACTTCAGCCACGCCTAGGCAATGTTGTTTATTCTAATCCAGGCGCGATTTCACCATTGTGGAACGATCCTGATCTGCAATTAATTGGTATTGGTACACGCATCTTTATGGGCGGTGGCATTGGTTATGTAGCATGGGAAGGAACGCAACACTTTCCATTACAAAAGCGGTTAGAGAACCGAACTCCCATTGGACCTGCGGCAACTCTGGCTCTGATTGGTGATGCTAAGCAAATGACTTCTGATTGGGTGCGTGGTTGCTATTTTCGTAATTATGGTGCGTCCTTGATGATGGGTGTTGCTGTACCGCTTCCTGTCATTAATGAAGAAGTGGTGGCGAGGGCGGCTGTTTTGGATGAAGAACTAGTCGCACCTGTTATTGATTTCTCGATTCCGAGACGAGTGCGCCCTATTTTTGGGTCTGTTTCCTATGCACAACTCAAGTCTGGCAAAATTACGATCGCAGGTTCAACAGTTCGGACTGCGCCTTTAGCCAGTTTACATTTATCCGAAGAGGCAGCTAAAACCCTAAAGGATTGGATTGTGAGAGGAGAGTTTACGCTGACGGAGCCTGTCGCAATGTTGCCAAGCGATCGCACGTTTTTACCGCAAGATGTACGAGGATTCTAATTTTTAATTAGTCACTCAATTTCAGTGAATAATTAGGTGGGCGCGGCAAAGCCGCGTACCCCTAACTATATCCCATGCTAAAATTAAGCCAACGTATCTTTCGGGGTTACTATGGAAAGCACTCAAACTCTACTTAAACCGACGAATCCCCAACTACAACCCTTTCAAGAGTCTAAAATCAGCCTCCCCGACCATACCCAACTCCCAGACTCAGACGGAACCTTTGTGAAAAATTTTCAGGAACATCCACAAAGTATTGTTTTAACTAGCTCGATCGCACCAGTTTTAGAAAAATTACATCCTGATGGACGCTATTGCATTGGTCAAGATAGTGGTATTTACTGGCGAATGATGGAGCCACCCGAAAAAGGAGCCGAAGCACCAGATTGGTTTTATGTGCCGAATGTATCGCCGCTTCTTGATGGCGAATACCGTCGTTCTTATGTACTGTGGAAAGAATTTGTCGCGCCCTTAATTGCGATCGAATTTGTATCTGGCAATGGATCAGAAGAGAGAGACACAACACCACCTAGTGAAAACGCAAAAGCAGGAAAGTTCTGGGTTTATGAGCAAGCAATTCGGATTCCGTTTTACGTGATCTTTAACGGGTGGCAAGATCATGTTGAGGTCTATCAATTGCTCAATGGTCGCTATGCCAAGATGCAACCGAATGAGCGCGGACATTATCCTATTCTACCAATGGGTGTCGAAATTGGATTGCAACAAGAAAGTACGACTACATGGTTACGCTGGTGGGATGAGTCAGGAAATTTGCTGCTGACTGGCGATGAACGGGCGATCGCTGAAAAACAGGCACGATTAGATGCTGAGGCGATCGCAGCGCAACAAACTGCGATCGCAGCGCAAGAGCGCTTAATAGCTAAGCAAGAACGCCAACAAAAAGAGAAATTAGCGACTTATTTAAGGTCAATAGGAATTGATCCTCATGCAATTTGAGTAGGCGATCGCGCTATACAACACCTCTACTGCAAGCATTAAAAAAACTCTCAAAAACTACAATTTAATCAAAAATTTACTCTTTGCGTAGCCATTGTGCGATAAGCGTTAATTGCTCTCGGATAAATTGACGTAATCTGGGCTTTTTCTCAATATATGAGGCGATACTGGGGCTGAATTGATAGTAAATAGATACTAGAAATTTACCGAATGGATGAGTGAGAAGTTTGCGATCGCGAAAATAGCGAAAGGTGTCTAAATCTGGATGTTTGGCTGTCATGTACTCAGCCGTAGCTTATCCATAGTGACAATTGCACCAACCCATAATCGGGGTAATAATATTTTCTCAATGAAAACTAAAAAACTGGCGGTGTTGAGACTACCTGCAAAAGTCATCGCTGCAATCAAACCTTCATCACTCATGGCTCCAATTAACTTACGGTTCGCTGATTTTTGAAAGGGTTGGAGAGATAGGGTTAAAGTTAGAGGATGAGCAAAGCTGTAAGCGTAAAGACCGAAAGAGTAGACGATATACGACTGCTATTTGCCGAACTAAAGCGAATGGGAGTCCAAGAACTGCTAGACAAATATTTTCCAGCACATGGAAATAGGCAAGGACTAAGCATGGGAGAAGTAGCGGTAGTATGGCTGAGTCATATCCTGTCACAAGCCGACCATCGAATGAACCATGTTCAGAACTGGGTGGAAAATCATATCGAAAGTATCGGACGAAGCTTAGGAAAAGAATTAGTCGGATTTAGATCTAAGTGATGATCGACTGGGAAATGTCTTAAAAGATATAAGCAATGATGTTCAATGGAAAGGATTTGAAGAGGAACTAACACAGAATCAAGTACAAGTTTATGACTTAAAGCCCGAACGAGTGAGACTGGATAGTACCACATGGGTTCCCTGAATACGAGACAAATGATTCAAGCAGGTGGAGATTATTATTTATGCCCACTCTCAAAGAATATGTTACTCCCTTCCCACCCAAAGAACAGGCATTATAG
>JAYUSC010000292.1:0-24826 GCA_043755885.1 Pseudanabaena sp.
CTTTGCGGACGAATCAGCTTCTTTTGGTTTTATATTTAATTGCGCCTAGCCACTTAATGAACCAGTTCTATAGGGGGGCGGCAAAGCCGTACCCGTATAGAACTAAGCATCAAAAATCGTCATTTGGGCTTTATTTTGTGCATCTTTCGGCGATTTTGATTTAGTTGCGCCGCCCGATCGCAAACCCGTGGCAATATGACTATTTTTAGCGATATACTCTAAAACTTGCTTGGCGCGAGTGATCACACTCGCGGGTAAACCTGCTAAGCGCCCCACCTCAATCCCATAGGAACGATCTGCGCCGCCTGCTTGGACTTGATGCAAGAAAATTATTTCATCTTCTAATTCTTTGACGGTAACTTGGAAATTAGCGACATTGGGTAATAAGCTAGCTAGCTCATTCAGCTCATGATAATGGGTGGCAAAAATCCCGCGTGCTTTGATTTTATTGGCAATATATTCAGCAACTGACCATGCGATCGCCATGCCATCAAAAGTCGAAGTGCCGCGCCCAATTTCATCAAGTAAGACTAAGGAATGATCTTTAGCGTGATTGAGAATATTCGCAGTCTCATTCATTTCCACCATAAACGTCGATTGCCCCGTGGCGAGATCATCGACTGCGCCAACACGAGTGAAAATGCGATCGCATACACCCAAAGTCGCTGACTCCGCAGGTACAAAGCTACCAACTTGCGCCATTAATTGAATTAAGCCGACTTGGCGTAAATAGATACTTTTGCCGCTCATATTTGGTCCAGTTAGTACGATTAAGTCGGGACATTCAGGCGCGTGGTGATCATTTCCTAAATAAGTAGAATTGGGAACAAAGAAACCTGCGGGCAGAGATTGCTCGACGACGGGATGACGACCATTGTCAATTGCGATCGCACGATCGCAAGTAATTTGCGGACGGCAATAGTTATAGGTAACGGCTACTTCCGCAAGGCTGCACAACACATCCGCCGCAGCGAGGGCTGTAGCCAGAGTTCGCATCGGTTCAATATGTTTGGCGGCAAGTAATCTTAATTCCACAAACAAATCATATTCCAATTGCTTTAATTCACTGTCAGAATTGAGAATTCTAGTCTCGCGTTCCTTTAGTTCTGGTGTGATATAGCGCTCTTCATTGGTAAGAGTTTGCTTACGGATGTAATTGGCTGGAGCCTGCTCGCTTTTGCCTCGCGAGATGCTGATGTAATAGCCAAAAGCCTTATTAAAACCAACTTTGAGCGTATTAATACCCGTGCGTTCTTTTTCTTGTTTCTCAAAAGCAGCCAGCCATTCCACATCATCTCGACTCTGTTGGCGTAGATGATCGAGTTGTTCATTTACTCCTGAACGGATAATATTCCCTTCAGTAATATAAATTGGTGGTTCTTCTACCAAAGTTTTTTGTAGCTGTGAACCAAGTTGAATCAGCTCCGATGGCACTGATTGCAATGCTTTCAAGTAAATAGAATTAGATCGGGCAACGACATCAGCAACATCGCGCATTCTCTCTAGAGACATCGCCACGGCGATTAGATCGCGCCCATTCGCCGTCCCTGCGCCAATCCGACTGCATAGACGCTCGATGTCATAGATTTGACTCAAGCAACTTCGCAGATTCTTGCGGAGAGAATGCTGTTTGAATAATTCCGTAATTGTATCAAGACGCTCATTAATCGCGGCAATATCCTTCAGCGGCTGCAACAGCCAACGCCGCAAAGCGCGGCTACCCATACCCGTTGTGGTTTTATCCAGCGCCCATAATAGCGAACTGTAATAAGTGCCATCGCGCACGGTTTGGGTGATTTCTAAGTTGCGGCGCGTTTGGTTATCGAGAATCAGATAATCTGCGATCGCATAGGTAGAAAGTCCTTGCAATGGCATTTTCACACTTTTTTGGGTGGATTCTAGATATTCTAAAATGCCACCCGCCGCCCTAATCGCTAACGGTAAAGACTTACAGCCAAAACCCTCAAGCGATCGCACTCGAAATGTATCAAGTATTCGCTGCTTGGCTTCAGCGAGGGCAAAGGGCGCTTGCGATCGCGGTGTATAGCAAAAGCTCTCAGGTAAAGCGCTGTAAGGCTCAGGCAAAGACGATTGTTTCTTTTGGGCAATCCCTTCCCAAAATGCGGTTGTTTTTTCGGCTTTAGAGCCACGAAATAATTGCGGATTCGGGACATCTATGGGAATCAGCACTTCCGCAGGTTGTAAGCGCAATAGTTCTTGAATCAAATGATCGGTGCTATTTAACTGCGTGACTGAAAACTCACCCGTAGAAATATCCGTGTAAGCCAAACCCCAATTCTCGCCACCATTTGCGATCGCAACTAAGAAATTATTTTTCTTCGCCGCCAGCATTCCCTCTTCGATCACTGTCCCTGGAGTGATTACTCGCGTAACTTCGCGCCGCACTAGCCCCTGCGCTTCGGAGGCGGCTTCCATTTGATCACAAACTGCGATCGAGTAGCCCTTCTCGACTAATTGATTGGCATAGCGATCGAGGGCATGGTGCGGAATTCCCGCCATCGCGATCCGCCCAATCGTCTTGCCCCCATCGCGCCCTGTTAGCACTAATTCCAATTCTCGCGAAATTAGTTCTGCATCTTCAAAAAAAGCTTCAAAAAAATCTCCCAACCGATACAACATCACGGCATGGGGATACTGCTCTTTCATTTCGATATAATGCAGCATCATCGGTGTGAGCGCAGCGCGATTAACTAGAGCCGACGATAGAGCTAATTCAGCCATGCAAATTTGTGGGTCTTGAAACAATGTAACTAGACCATTGTAAACTGCCTTTTGCTCCTATATGCAAAAAGGGGAGGCGGCGCGTTGCGCCGTCTCCCCTTTTTGGGCTTATACCCTATAATACAAAAGGTAATTATTTATGGTTTGAATCTAGGTGGCTCTTAAGTTTAAATTTGCGATCGCCTCCGATTTGCACATCGCATTGCCGCATACGATTTGGCAGCATCCTTCGCGATTTCATCTCGTTGAGTATAGCATCTCCGCATTTGAGGAAGTGCTGTCGCAACTTGCTACCCTAGACTTAGACTTTCTGCTTTTACCAGGCGATCTCACCCAGCACGGCGAACCAGAGAACCATCAATGGCTATCAGAGCGCCTAGCCCAACTTCCCTATCCAGTCTATGTGATCGCAGGTAACCATGACGTTCCCAAATTGGAAACCTTTGACAAGTTCACTCCCCACTATACCAAGTTTGGCTTTAGCTCTGGGCTTAGCGAACCGAATAAACTTTATTATGAATGCGAAGTACTGCCTAATGTGCGTCTGATTGGATTGAACTCTAATCAATTTGATGCTGATGGACAACAAATTGGCTGGATTGATGATCAGCAGTTAGACTGGCTAAAATTGGTTTTAGAAAATCAAGATTATGAATTGAACCTAGTCACGATTCATCATAATGTACTGGAACATATGCATGATCAGTCACGCAATGCCCTCGGCAAGCGCTATATGCTCGGTAATACTGAGCGCTTGTGCGAAATTTTACACGAAGCAAATGTGAAGCTAGTCTTCACTGGACATCTGCATGTGCAGGATATCGCCTATTGCGATCGCTATAATTTATACGACATCACCACAGGCTCTCTGGTCAGCTATCCACACCCCTATCGCGTTCTTAATTACATTTCCGACACATCAGGCGATCGTTTAGAGATTGAATCTTTTCGGGTCAAATCGATTCCTGAGCAAGCTGACTTTTTACATTTCTCAAGAGAATGGATGGGCGATCACTCACATCCCTTTGTGGTGAGATTACTGACGCATCCTCCTCTCAATTTACCGCTAGAAATTGCCGAGACTCTCACCCCTGAGCTTCGTTATTTTTGGGCTTATATTGCCGATGGTGATGCCAAGTTTGAGTTTCCCAATTTCCCTACAGTAGCGAAAGAATATTTTGAAGCATTTAGTGATATTCCGCCCAAAGATAATAATATTACGCTAGTCCTCAAATAAATCGGTAATGTGTCACATTTGTCGGAACGTTCAATGAGACGGTTTTAGCAGATTCACCTCTATTTTCAGGCTAGAAATTAACTGGATAATTTCTGGTATAAAAACGGGTTTACTGATGTAATCACTCATACCCGCATCAAAACCAGCTTGACGATCTTCGGGCATGGCATCGGCGGTCATGGCGACAATATGAGTTTGAGAATTTAGGGAACGAGATCTGATTAATTTTGTGGCGGTTAATCCATCCATCTTCGGCATTTGCACATCCATTAAGATCAAATCGTAGAGTTTCTCTTGGGTAGCGAGTACCGCATCAAATCCATCTTCGGCTATATCAATTTGATAACCCAGTCTTTGGAGCATTAGTCTGACAACCATTTGATTAACGGGATTATCTTCCACTAACAAAATCCGTAACGGAAAATTTGTGGCTAATTCAGGATTGATTAAATCTGAGTTTGGAGAAGCAGATTGGGACTGTTTAATGATTTCAGTTTTGGATGCGGGGATAGATGGCGCGATCGCAAAATGAAATATTGAGCCTTGATCGTCTGCTTGACGGTCTGACTGCCAGTTTACGGGTGGATTACCACCAATGTTGCCCAAACTCTCTACCCAAATCGTGCCGCCCATTAACTCGACAAGGCGCTTACAAATTGCTAAACCGAGTCCAGTGCCGCCATATTTGCGACTAATAGAATTATCGGCTTGACTGAAGGCTTGAAATAGTTTGTTGATTTGTTCTTTTTGAAGCCCAATCCCTGTATCAGCGATCGCAAATTTTAGTTCATATTTATTTGTAAGCTCTTCAAATCCACCATTGATCGTGATCATCACCAGTCCTTGTGGTGTAAATTTGATGGCATTGCCCACCAGATTTAGTAAGATTTGACGCAAACGGGCGCGATCGCCTATGACTGTATCGGGGACATTGGGCGCGATCGCATATTTAAGTTCAATTTGCTTGGCGATCGCGATACTTTCCATTAATTTGATTACCCCAATTACCGTATCTTCCAAAACAAATACTTTCTCTTCAAGTTCTAACATTCCTGATTCAATTTTGGAAAAATCGAGAATGTCATTGATGATCGTCAAGAGAGCATCACCACTTTCTTTAATCGTCTTTAGAAAGTTGGTTTGTTCTTGATCCAAATTTGTCATTTCTAGAAGTTGCGCCATGCCTAACATTCCATTCATCGGTGTGCGGATTTCGTGACTCATGGTGGACAAAAATGCGCTCTTGGCTCTATTCGCGGCTTCAGCTTTTTCTTTAGCTTCAATTAAATCTATTTCGATTTGTTTGCGATCGCTAATATCAAGGACAACACCATCCCAAACAATATCTCCATTTAATCGAGTGTCAGGACGAGCGGAAGCTCGAATCCACTTTAAGCGACCATCGGACATAATTATTCGATGCTCTGAGCGAAACGGACTTAAACTTTCGACAGAAGCAGCAACTTTTTGCTGTAGATCTAATACATCATCTGGATGTACCATTGACCATAGTAACTGAGCATTCTGCATTACAGCTATTGGTTCATGTCCATAAATTTTAAAGCACATCTGACTAACATAGGTAAACTCATCATTCCCATCTTCATGGATCATATATTGATAAATCATTCCTGGTACATTTTCAGTTAGCTTGCGTAACTTCGCTTCACTTTCTTCTAGTGCAATTTCAGCTTGTTTGCGATCGCTAATATCAATAATCGTGCCAATTAGTTTAATTACTTTCCCCTCTTTATCGCGAACTGCCTCACCTCGGCTAATCACATAACCGACAGAACCATCACGGCGAATGTTGCCATATTCCACACTGTAGGCTGTGCCGTGGGCGATCGCCTCATCCACAGCTATACGCAGCCTAGACTGGTCTGCGGAAATAATGCGATCAAAAATATTGGGATATTTCGGCAATTCGATCGTAGGGTCAAGTCCCATAATACGGAACAATTCGGCTGACCAAGAAAGAGTTCCAGTTGCGACATCTAGATCCCAATTTCCCACATTGGCAATCCGTTGAGCCTCAGTCAGAGCCTCTGTTTTTTCAGCAACTTGTCTTTCTAAATCATGCTCATAGTTCAAATGTAATCGATCCGATGCCTGAAGTTCGATGATCATCCGCCGAAAAGATTTAGTCAAAATCTCCACTTCGTTAATGCGACACTGGGGAAGATCTTGATTGAGTCTATTTTTGGCAAAAGTTTCAGTTGCTTGAGTAAGGCGACATACCGATCGCGCAATATGGCGAGATATCCAAACCCCAATACCGATAGAAGCAATTAGAGTGAATCCACATAACCAAAATGTATTCCGTAAATTCGCCTGAATCTCGGCAGTAAAGTCAGACTCAGGAATTACCACGATCATCAGCCAATCCAGTTTTTCATTGAGAGGTGTAACCTGCACAAAATATTGCATGTCATTCAACCAGAGCCGTAACTGTTGAGGCTGTTTGATTTGACTAAGCTCAAGAGGCTGTTGGGATAAAAGTTTGGCAGTTGCAGTAGTCAATGGGTTTTGACTCTGAAGTATAGATAAGCGGCGATGCCGAGCATTAACATTTTCTGAAAGAGTATCACGTTTAGTTCCGTCAAATGGAACCTCATCAGTAGAGGTCGCAACTAATAGTCCATCACGTTCTATCAATAATATCTGCCCATTCTTGACTACGTTTAAGCTGCGGAGGAAATCACCAATCTGGGTTAAATAAACAGCAGAACCTAACACGCCTTGGAACTGCCCTGCAATATTGTAAAACGGTAAAAAATAAGCAGCATGTAAAATCGGTTTATCTTGCCCCTTTGATAAGTTAACACCTAACCTCCAGACTCCATCAGGTTCATTTTTCGCTTGGCTATACCAAGGATTGCTAGGTGGATCATTATGTGGATTGTAGTTGGTACGAGTTTCCTGAAGAACAGGATTTTGTCCATCCTGATCAGCAAGATAACGATAAAAAGATTTATCGCCTGAAGTCGCATTTCGTTTGCGAATGATTAAGCTTTTTCCCAAGGGTTTTTCAACTGAGAAGAAGTCACCATTTTCATTGGCGATCGCGATCGCACTAAGTCGCGAAAAGATATTTATTTGCTGGGCAAAATGCTGAGACATCATATCCAAGTCATACCCATCCAGTCGCTTTTGGCGCAACAATGCAGCATTACTCTGAGCAACGCTCTTGGGTATTGCAAAATAACTGTCGAGGTTTTGCTTAGTGCGATCGCCGACATTGAGCATTAGTTGATTCGCAATTTTTTCTACAGACTCTTGCCCACTGCGATAGGATAAATAGCTCATCAGCCCCACCGCGCCCACGATTAGCGATACAAATGGCAAAACGATCACCCATTGCAGGGAGATTTTGGAAAAAGGCGATCGCTTACGAAAAATGCTCATTTCAATGACCATATCAGTTATTTAAGATTTAAGAAAAATTTATTGATTACATAAACTAGGCTTAACCTGATCGTGTCGAGAAACACATAGGATTACTAATGTGTACCCCACGGTCTTATGACATATACGTTTTCAAGTTTCAATCTTAACCCCACAACTTCGGTAACTGACTGGCGGCGATCGCTCGAAGAGATTTATCGCGGTCGCACCATGCACACTTACAAAGCTGGGAAAATCGTTCCCATGTATTCCCATGAAGTATGGGTAGTTTGCCGTGGAGTTGTGCAACTCAATACCCTGCATCCCACAGGTGATGAAGTTTTGGTTGGCTTTGCAGTCCAAGCCATGCCCTTTGGCTTACCTCTAACAAACCTCGACCCATATCAAGCGATCGCATTATCAGATGTTGACTTGATGCGGTTCACCTTGATCGAGCTAGAGAATTCGCCACAACTCTATCAAGGGATTTTACAACATCTCAATCGCCGTCTTCAGCAAACCGAGTCTTTGCTAGCACTAGTGAGTAATAAGCGGGTAGAAGAACGGCTACGCCAAATTTTGCTTCTGCTCAAGCAAGAAGTGGGGGTGACTGTCGAAAGTGGGACTCGTCTAACTGTCAGGCTTACGCATCAGCATCTTGCCAGCGCCATTAGCAGTACCCGTGTCACCGTAACTAGAGCGATGAAGCTATTGCAAGATGAAGGATGGCTAAAAATAGATCGTGATCGGCATATCATTTTGATATAGCGCCTCAATAAAAAAAGCCTTGCGAAGCAAGGCTTTTTTTATTGAATCGAGCCACAAAGTGGCTCATGGACTATTTCTTCAGAATCGTCACAACGAGGGCAGTAGTATCAGTTACGGGCTTAACACCTTCAGGGTAGCTAATTTCGCCGACGTGAACACCCTTGCCGATTTCGAGTTCGGTAATATCGATTTCAAAGCTTTCAGGAACGTTGGTAGGAGCGCAAGATACACGCACATAGTTCTTGATCGTGTCAATCGATCCACCACCAACTTTTACGCCCACAGGTACGCCAATGAAGTGCAAAGGAATGTCTACTTCGATCTTCGACTGAGACTCGATCGCAAAAAAGCTAAGGTGATAAATAGCCTTTTTGTAAGGATGATTTTGGACTTCACGCAATAGTGTTTTGCCTTTAAAATTACCATCAGTTACATTTACTTCGATCAAGGTGTTATTGATCGTGGCTTCACGCAATAGAGTAGTTGCTTCTTTGGCATCTAAAGTAATCGAGATCGACTCAGCGCCTTTATGTCCATACACAACCGCAGGAATTTGACCATCGCGACGGAGAGCACGATTGTTAGCTGGAGGACGAGTAGTAGCGTTTATTTGTAATTGCATTTTGGTAATTGATAATTGGTGATTGGTAATATGGTGATTAATTTTTAGTTTTCGTTTTTATAAAAACGAAAACTAAAAATCTAAGCTCTCAACAAGCCACGTTTCGGCCCATGAATTGGGTCTTCCACGATGATCGTTTGTCCTCGGCTTGCGCCTAGAGAGATGATTGCGATCGGAGTTCCCGTCAGATCAGCAAGAAACTTGAGATAGTCTTTTGCTTCTTTTGGTAATTCTTCAACGACTTTGCATTCGCTAGTTGATTGCTTCCAACCAGGAAGGGTTTCATAGATAGGGATGGCTCTAGCAAAGGCTCTACTATCACTAGGGAAGTCGTGGACGACTTTGCCATCTAGTTCGTAGGCGGTACAAACTTTGATTTCATCGAGATCGTCGAGGACATCAAGTTTGGTGACAGCAAGGCAATCTAGTCCATTAATGCGAACCGCATAACGACCAATTACGCCATCAAACCAACCACAACGGCGTTTGCGTCCTGTGGTTGTGCCAAATTCTGCACCGCGCTCACCGATGTGGTTGCCAATTTGATCATGTAACTCAGTCGGGAAAGGTCCTTCGCCAACGCGAGTTGTATATGCTTTGGCAACACCGATGACGCGATCGATGCAAGTTGGTCCCACACCTGCGCCAATACAAGCACCGCCTGCAACAGGGTTCGAGGAGGTCACATAAGGATAAGTGCCATGATCAAGATCTAGCAAAGTTCCTTGTGCGCCTTCAAACAAAATATTGCGACGTTCACGGATCGCTGCGTCAATTTTGAGCGAAGCATCAACTACATGAGGACGCAAGCGATCGGCATAGCCACGATATTCTTCGATGATTGCTTCGACATCAAGCGGCTCTAAATTATAGAGCTTTTGTAAAACAATGTTTTTCTGCTCGATCGCCCAACGCAGCTTTTTAGGCATCCGTTTTTCGTCCATGAGATCGATGATACGGATACCCACACGCTCAGATTTGTCAGCGTAGGTTGGACCAATACCACGTCCCGTTGTACCGATCTTATGCTCGGCTCTCTGGGCTTCGGAAGCACGATCAAGTTCACGATGGTAGGGCATCGTGACATGGGCGGTTTCAGAAATAAACAGGTTATCTGTCGATATACCCAAATCTTTGAGTCGATCCACTTCTTGCAGAAGCACCTTCGGATCGATCACTGTGCCATTGGCAATGATACATTCCGTCTTGGGATACAGGATTCCCGACGGAATCAGGTGTAGCTTAAAAGTGCGATCGCCAACAACGACCGTATGTCCTGCATTATTACCGCCTTGATAGCGGACAACGACATCTGCGGAGCGGCTCAGCAAGTCGGTAATTTTGCCTTTACCTTCATCACCCCACTGCGCCCCAATAACAATTACATTAGCCAAGGGTCTTTATGCTCAATCAATAAAATCTCACAATCATCAATCATCTCAAAGGATTGTATCGATTGTCAATCACTTTCTTCAAAAATCAGAAATTCTGATTATAAAAACAGATTTCGTTGTTTCCAGCGCGGAAACAACGAAATCTGTTTCATTCTAAACTTTAAGTAATTCGATCGCAGATTCAGCCGCAGCGATACCCGAATGATAGGCGGCTTCGATATTTTTGCCCGCGCACCAATCACCTGCACAGACAAGAGCTAAAGGTATTGACGTGGATAAGCAAGAAACACCTAAAGACTCTTCGGCGAGGGCATAGCGCCAACGATGTACTTGCCACCATTCAGGATTTGCCAACCATTTTTCTAATAATCTCCCCACTTGATTGAGCAATGGTTTACCTGCGATTTCGAGATCTGGCTCTTCCATGGATTGCTTGGCAAATTCAGCCGTACTTTGCAAGACAAACACAGGCTGCATCGCTTTGTCTGGATGCTTACTGCTGTCGTAGCTAATCCAGTCAAGAATCGGATCATCAATACATCTAATTGCTTGCCATTCTACTGGCACTGAGTTACTTGCCTTGTACCCAGCCATAATCGTCACACTGGGGGCAAATTTGACTGACTGCACAGCTTGTAAAAAGCTTGGTGCTGGTGCTAGGACTTCTTCAAATATCGGTAAAAATTGGGGCGCGGGGATCGTAGAGACGATCGCAGAAGTTTCGAGGACTTCTTGGCGATCGGTCACTAATTGCCATTTGCGATCATTATGACTGACATCAATAATACGAGCATTGTTAATAATCGGAATTTCGTTAGCCAGATATTTTGCGATCGCAGTCATACCCATCGGACAGCAATATCGAGGATGGCGCTTATCTGCATCGGGAGGACGCAAACCAGATGCTGAGAGTTGGTAGACATTGCGAGTCCATTCTTGGATGAGTCCTTTTTCCTGAAGTTTGCGAACAAATCTCCCAAAACTATCACTCTTCACCGATATGAGTTGTGCGCCATGATCGACCCAAGTCCCTTGCAACCGTCTAGTTGCCATCCGCCCACCCACACCCGCAGATTTTTCAACGATGGTTACATCTAGCCCTGCTTGCTTGAGTTGTTGAGCGCAGGTTAGTCCTGCCATCCCTGCGCCGATCACGATTACATCTTTCATAAAATTTTAATTCATGCCTCTGAAAGCAGCTTAGCTCATGTTTGATCGAGATCGCCATTTAAAGCAAGTCAAGTAGGGTGGGCAATGCCCACCTTGTTGTTATAAAGTATCTTGCATTTTCTCGCCATCATGATACGCAGCGAACAATACAGGGCAAGTTTTACCCCATGCGATCGCACCTGTAGCATCAAGGCAAATTGCGCCAAAATCGCGATCGCGACTTTTTGCCTCGTCGATCGATTTAGCAAGAGCTTGTTGCAGCGTCATCCCATCAGTAACACGCACCACAACTCTAGTCGCAAAGCCTTCATCAAGAATATCTTCGCCCACACCAGTACAGCTAACCCCCGCAAACTTGGTGGCATAGTTACCCGCAGGTGTTGCCGAGTCGCTAACCCGACCGATCCGCTCAAAGCCTCTTCCACCCGTAGATGTTCCCGCGCAAATGCTGCCATATTGATCCAGTACCACGACCCCGATCGTTCCCATCGCCACATCCGCCATTTTGCGAGTGAAGTTTGTTTTACGCTCCTCCACCCATTCCGCAAGGCGTTCATCGGTGAGGGGATTATAAATCGGTATGCCCAATTCACGAGTAAGTTCCGCTGAGCCGTAATCAGATAAAACGCGATCGTCGCTAGTTTGCAGATGTTTAGCGAGATCAATAGGATTTTTGACCCGCACCGTATTAATCACACCACTAAAACTTTGGCGATCGCCGTCCATAATCGAGGCGCTCATGCGTACCTGACCATCGGACTGCAAAACGGAACCAGTCCCCGCATTAAATCGCGGATCATCTTCGAGCATTTGACAGGCTTTGACGACGGCATCGATCGCCTTAGCGCCACCCAGCAGCATCGGGTAAACAGTTTCGAGTACCGCGAATAATGATTTACGGACTGGCTCATAGCCGCCTTTACTTTCGACAGTGCTACCTGCACCGCCATGAATGATAATTTTTGGTTGCATTTAATTTTGGTGATTGGTGATTAAATAAAGTACTAATCCAGATTTCCCAGAATTAGTGGGGCGGCGTTGGAATTGGACTTTGGAGAAGATTGAAGCTTAAAGAGCGGCTAAGAAATTAATCAGGGCTTGATTTTGCTCGTCAGTACCCACGGTAATGCGTAACTTATCAGACAGTCCTGCTTGATTGAAATAACGGACTAAAATCCCAGATTCTTTGAGTTTTAAATAAATCTCCTCAGCATTGCCTTGAGGTGGAGTGGCTAGTACAAAGTTACCGTGAGACTTTAGTACGGTAAATCCTAGATTTTGGAGATTGTGGGTAAGTTTTGTGCGAGAGATTTTGACTTTTTCAGCATTAGCGTTTTTATAGCCTTGATCTCTAAAAGCTGCTGTACCCATCGCGATCGCAACGGCATCGATATTATAGCTATCTTTAACCTTAAATAGTCCTGAAAGTAAACTTGGGTTGGCGACCCCAAAACCTAGACGTAAACCCGCAAGTGAATAGCCTTTTGACAAAGTTCGCAACACAATCACATTGTCAAATTCTTGCACCAATGGCAAAGCCGAAGATTCAGCAAAATCGACATAGGCTTCATCGATCGCTAAAAGACCTGATACTTGCTGGGCTAATTTGCGTAAATCGTCCAACGGTACTGAGTGACCCGATGGGCTATTGGGCGAAGCAATAAAAGTTACTGCGCCATTGGCGGCGACAAGTTCAGCGATCGGCAACTGAAAATTTTGACCATAGGGGACTTCGACTATTTCCGCAGGTTGCATCGCTGATAACGTGCGGTAAAGCACATAGGTGGGCATCGGGTAAACTACTTTGCGATCGCACCCTTCTGCACAAGCCCTGATCAGAATATTTAAAACATCATCGCTACCATTGCCGACAATTATCCAATCTGTAGGTATATCTAATACATCACTGACAGCCTGACAAAATTCATGGGCCAAGGGGTCAGGATAGCGCCGCAGTGAATCACCATCAATATTTTGTAAAGCTGCGATCGCATTAGGTGAAGGTGGATAAGGGTTTTCGTTAGTATTTAGCTTGATGACTTTGATACCAGACTTGGGCTGCTCACCTGGAACGTAGCCAGTCATAGCATCAACGGTGGGGCGGAAATAGCTCATGGGGACAGGTAAAAAGTAAAAAGTAAAAAGTAAAAATTGGGGTTAGCTTTTTATTGTATCGCGATCGCTTGCTATACTGCTTTGCGACTAATAACCAGCAATTTTCATCGGGCTTACGAGTTGACACTTTAGGGACTTACACAAAATAATTGAACCCCAAAATATGGCGGTGGGCTACGCCCGCCGCCATATTTTGGGGTTTTATATAGATCATTTTTTTGGTTCCCTTAAAATAATTTGTATGCGATCGCTTATACAGACAAGTAGGTGTGTTCTGAATTATCAAGGTCATAGAAAAACGCCTATCCTTCTTTTTGTATATACAATTTCATACATAAGAATGAATAATGCGTTTTCTGAACTCTATTCAAAGCAATTATGTTAAGATTAGTAACGTAAATGTTTTAAATGTACACACTCTATTTTGAGAGAGCGTTTGGTAAACATGTCAAGTACTAACAGCACAGGATTTGGCGGGGAAAACTCATATATTGGCAGCCCTCAATCCAAAGTAACTTTTGATCTACTAAAACCCTTGCGCCAGAAAATCGATCGTTTTGAAATTCAAAAATCAAAAACTGCCCATCGCATTGCGAAACTAATCCCAGCTCAATGCCCATTTGAGCGCACTATTAAAATCTTTGGTCATACAATCATCCGTATTCCTCCTCTTTGTAAACTCAATCCCCTCTACGATGAATTTGTGTTCCTGCGATTTCGGGCGCTATGTTTTTTAGTTGATCGCTGTGGCGAAGATATTAGTTCTTATTGCTAAGTCGCTCGGCACAATCAAATGTAAAAACCGAAAATGGAGTTGCGCCGCAACTCCATTTTCTGTTTTATTTGGATTATTTATCGCCTGAATGTCTCTATGGTGCAGAAAAAAAATGATGTAAGCTTGGCTTATATCTTTTTTTTTCGCAAGAGAGCTTGGATATGCTAAAAAAAATGCAGTGGATATGGCGATCTCTGATCGCAATGCTGATCATTTGCTTGATTACTATATCAGCGATCTCGTTGCAGCCGAGTCAGGCTGCGATCGCGCCATTACCTGATCCCTACCTCGCCACAGGCAAACTTGCTGAAGGGGCAAAAGTCTTTAAAGATTATTTAAAAAATAATGACAAAGATGACAAAGCTCGTTTCGGGTTAGGCGTAATCCAATTTATGAGCGGTACTGAGCGACTAATGCAGTCTCTCTATCGTTATGGCATGATTCAAACCCCCTTAAGTGGCTCAATCCCTTTTGTCCGATTGCCAGTCCCTAAAAATCCAAAACCGCAAACCTTAACATACGATGGGCTTCAGCAAGTTTTTCAGACATGGATTGATGATCTGGCTACTGTGAGGACGACTCTTGAACCCATCAAAGATCAGAATCTAAAACTAGCCTTACGGTTAGGCTTGATCCGTTTAGATTTTGATGGCAATGGCAAGGCTGATGACACAGAAATGTTGTGGCAGATTTTCAATTCGGTGACAGGCGCAAGAATTACTGAAAAAGATGCACAGCAATTTCTAATCGCCTTTGATCGCGGTGATGCCCTGTGGCTACAGGGCTATACCCATGTATTAGGTGCGATGGGCGAATTCTTACGCGCCTATGACAGTCGAGAGTTGTTTGCTGCTTGCGCTCATATGTTTTTCCAAAATGTCGATACACCTCATAAGTTTTTACTAAAACCGCCAAAAAAGACTGACGATAACTATTATTACAACATTTTTGATGCTGTAGATTTAGTCTCGGCTGTCCATCTATCCAAATTTCCTTTGGTGGAACCGCAACGCATGACCACAATTCTTAATCACATGAAGTCAGTGATTAGCCTCAGTCGTGAGTCATGGAAATCGATTCTTGCCGAAACAGATAGCGATCGCGAATGGATTCCCAATCCTAAGCAATTGTCCGTAATTCCACAGGTGCGGGTTACTGATGAAATGGTCAAATCTTGGCTAAAATCTCTGGATGAAATTGCGATGATTCTTGATAGCAAGAAGAATATCCCGTTCTGGCGGGATGAAAAATTGAGCATTGATTTTGCTCGAATTTTTACAGAGCCGCGTGCATTTGACCTAGTGTCATGGGTTCAAGGCCCTGCTGCTACTCCTTATCTTGAGAAAGGAACTATTACTGATGCTCGTGTTTGGAATGATATGGTAAATGCTTTTGGTAGCAATCTATTTGGCTTTGTAGTTTGGTTTAACTGAGATTCTCGACAATTTTGTTGTGGGCGCTTTGCGCCCACAACAAAATTAATTAGACAATGGGTAATAGCAAACTTTGCTCGATCGCTTGTCTGACAGGTTGACGCACATAGCAATCACTTTCGAGACATTCGACTAAAAGACGATTTGCTTCACAGTATTGACGTAAATGCTCAAGTTGATGGGGAGTGAGATTCCAAACTTGACCAATATTACGATGGTTAATCGTTTGTTGACGCAGGTTATTAGCCCAATCTTCCCATTTAATCTCGCTATCCGCATCTTCAGGACAAGTTTCAATTAGTTGAGTTAAAGCATTTGCCAAGAGAGGCTCAGAGGCTTCTTGGGCATATTCCAGAGCCAGACTAAGATCTAGCTCTAGATCAAGTCCCAGATCTTCACCATCTTTAGTTTCTAGCGCCCTTGCCAGATCAAAAGCAAGATCAATATTGAGATTGCAATTTTGACAAAGATCGAGATCTAGCACGAGGCTACGTGCTAACACATTAGCTAAATTAATGGAAGAACTTTGGGCGATCGCACGTCCGAGTGTGAGATAAAAAGCACGTACCGATTGAATGCGATCGCGTACATGAGCAGATTCTGCTTTTTTGTTAACCCATTGCAACAAACTTTGTAATTGCTGATCACTAGCTAACAGGCGATCGCAATGCTGCTTCATTAACAGTAACAACTCGTCAGCCGAGCGCATCATGCCCACAGCAAGGCGCAAAATGTCATGCCAACGGCGATCGGTGATTTTAGTCGCTAGCAACGTCAATGTATCTTGGTTGCCATTGTAAACAAGCTCACGCGCTGCTAAATATTCATGAAAAGTTAAATGCGAAAAAGAATAAATTCCTTTAGCTCGTTCTACAAATAACCCATGTTGCGATTCGATCGCCTTGATAATTGCGGCACTATCAATTTGCAAAGACTCCTGATCGGTATGTGCTTTAGGTAAATTACGAATGTATTCAGTAATATAACTTTCGAGATCGACTTGCCGAAAAAAGTAATCACCTTGACTAAAAGTCGTACAGGCCACTTGCGCTAATAAATCTTCTTTGCGCTGCATTGATAGATTTTTGTAAATTTGATGCCGTTCAATATTCCGCTTAGCATCCCATTTTTTAAGCAATACATCCAATCCCTCTCGATAGAGTTCCGAACGGTTAGTTGGGAAATCACCAAATTCATCGAACACTAAACACAATAGAGTCAGCAATAAAGGATTTGTCGCTAATTCTTGAATAGGGCGATTGTCTTCTACTTTTCGTAAAAACAACTCAATATGTCGGGAATTATTAAGAAACCAACGCTGAGCAAATTGCGAAATCTGTAATGGCTGGAAGTTGGCAACCTCAACTTCTGTGAACTTCTCAAATACATATTCCTGCGATCCCAATCGACTGGTAATCATAAAACGATTGGGATAGAACTGCTCTGAGAAGCTCCGTAAATCTTCGAGAACTCGATACAAATCATTTTCGCGAACTTCATCAAGTCCATCTAAAAATAGAATGGCGCGACCTTGCTGTAAAAGCTGTTTAACAGTTGTTTCATCGCCAATGTTGTAAGCGTAAAAGTCTTGAGAGATATAATCTAATAACCTTGGCTGAGATTCAGCACCTGCATACTGACGCAAGGTTACAAAAATTGGCACTAAATCACTAAAAATATCGCCTTGTGAGCATTTCAGAGCCGTATATTTTAATAGTGTCGTTTTACCTGCTCCTGGTTTACCGAGCAGCATCAGTTTGCTATAGCGATTTAGAGCCTCCATACTAGAAATCCGATCTTCATTGAGGAGTCCCATCTCAATGCGATCGCGTCCATGATAAGTCGCCAACAAATCCGCAATTCCCAAGCGACGGCGGCTGGCAATTTTTTCGAGAACATCTGTACCTGTATAAATATTTTCGAGATCTATTGGATGCGACATGTCTAACACTCGCATGGTGGCGCAGCGTTCTTGGATAATCTGACGGCTGCGATCGCGAAGTTGCTGCACCAGTTCTTCAATATTGATATCTAATGAGGTAACAGCCTGACTAGACGCAGATTGGCTGACAAGAAGTGTGGTTTGCTCATTTTGCAAACTGACTTCTGCATCTAAAAAATTTTGCAAAATATGCAAGAGGCGATTATTTTTACCAGGTCCCTTCCCGCCGATGTCAAACTTGCGATAAATTTCTCCCATCCGCTTGCGATAGGCTTCTTCAGAAATGCCTAAAAAACTAGCAACTTCACGATCTTCACGATCTTCCCCAAATCGTAATAGTAAAACACTTTCCTGATCGGCAGAAAGCTGATGGGTTTGCGCCATTCGCGTCAGAAATTTTTGGGGAAACATAAGTTGTAGATGTGTAAGCTTTTCTTATCATAAGTGCCGATCGCACCACGCATCAATATCTGCTAGTAAGCGATCGCCTATTTCCCAAGGCAACAAATGAGCAGTATTTGGGTAAGCGATAAATTCACAATTAGGCAATAATTTTGCGGTTTCTAAGGTGGATGCAGCGGTGATATGCCGATCTTGCTCGGCGGCGATCGCAAGACAGGGAATTTGGATTTTAGCTAAATCACCAGTGCGATCGTATCCCTGTCTCAGCGCTTGCATTAGCGCCTCTTGAGCATAGCGCGAAGTTTGTAAATAGGCTCTTGCCCCAGCATGAGAAATCTGATCATAGGCAACTTGAGTATGCTGCTGGATTAAATATTTAATTAGCGATCGCTTGCCAAACCACTGAATGAGCAAGCGCTGCTTCGGCACTATCCAATGCAAAGCCACGGCGATCGCTAAATTTGCATATTCCCACCAAGCAACTTTGGGTAAACTGCTACGAGGCTTAGCAGCGGTGGCAATTAAGATCAAACCGACAATTTTGGGGATTGATTCTTTTGGAGCTAAATTTTGTGACTCAAACGCCCTCAGCGCCAACTCGATCGCCAAAATTCCGCCCAGCGACCAGCCCAAAATCAAGTATTCAGATTCGCGATCGCACTCCAAAAGATTCCAGAGATCTTGTATGTGATCTAACATTGTGAAACTCACAGTTGCTTTACAATTTCCATAACCACGCAAGTCAGGCGCGATCGTCCTAATACCTTGAACCTCAAAGTATTGCGCGAAGATCTGCATTGCTTCGCTATTTCCGGGGTGTCCGTGCAAGCATAAAACTTTTAATTTGCGATCGCTAATCATCCGAAATACATTAAAAATAAATCAAAAATAAATCAAGTCTT
The DNA here is from genome assembly GCA_043755885.1 of Pseudanabaena sp. Classification (GTDB taxonomy): domain Bacteria; phylum Cyanobacteriota; class Cyanobacteriia; order Pseudanabaenales; family Pseudanabaenaceae; genus Pseudanabaena. Next base: position 18,890 of record JAYUSC010000292.1, read on the forward strand.
ATTTACCTTAACCCGTCAATGACGCAGACTTTACACAAGCAGGACGCTTCCGATCTCCCAACAGAAAAAAGCGTCAGTCAAACAATCACTAAATCCATCAATATCATTCCAGTTGATCAAATAATCCCTGACTTGACCTATGCCAGTCTCATGGCGATGCTGAAATTACTCACGCATCATATAGGGATAGTCAATATTGAGTCTCCTCATTTAAGCTGGAAAATCTTTGTTCATCGGGGGAGAATCGCTTTTATCGAGGATGAAAGTGATTTTTTACCAGCGCTAAGACGTAAACTTCAAGCCAAAAAAATTTGTTTTCCACAGGATATTTTGCTTAGTAGTACCCTCAAGCCCCTTAATAGTGTTGAGACTTGTGAACTGTTAGGTAAACTTTATGCCCAAGATCGCCAAAACTGTCTAATGATTTTCAAAGAAATATTATTAGAAAACCTTTTAGCAATTTCTTTAGAAAAAAAGTTTTCAATGTTATGGCAGCCTTTGGCGTTAGATCATCCAATTATTTTACCGATCTGGCAAATCAATACTCTCGAAAAAGCGATCGCCAAAGCCACTAAGCAATGGTGCACTTTTACTTATGTGCGTCATCCCTATCAAATGGTGCAACTACTAGATCCTGAATGTGAAATCGCTCAATTCCCCATGTTTACTCAAGTTACCAACGGGAAATGTCGAATTAGTGAAATTGCCGATTGCTTTGAGCAACATATTACTCGCACTGCCCTCAAGCTCGATCAGCTAGCAGAAAATCGTACTGTTACGATCTTGCCATTAACATTACGCTCATCGGACGTTAACGAAGATCTTGCCAATCAACCACAGGAATTGCGATCGCAACCTAAAGTGATGATTGTTGATGACTCGCCCTTGCTGCTTAAGCAATTTGGCAATTTATTAACAAGCTGGGGTTGTCAGCTAAGCCTAGTCAATGACTCTGCTAACGCCACTAAACAAATGCTATTGGAAAAACCCGATATTGTATTTATGGATATCAATATGCCTAACTTAAATGGGTTTGATCTAATTAAACAAATTCGCCGCCAACCATCATTGGCAAGCATTCCCTTAGTTTTGATCACATCCGAGAATACTATGACCAACAACTTTCGTGCAAAATGGGCAAATTGTCGGTTTTTAGGTAAGCCTCTCAAATCCGATGATATCCAAGAATTTCGGGAACAAGTTCGGACAATTTTGCAAGATTTTGTCTCCTGATCACTTTCGTAGGGTCTGTTACGCTGACGCTAACACACCCTACTCCCACACTAAGTAGAATTGCTTAGAGATGTGATAGCCATAACCTGAACACAATTAGGGATAATGTGTCTGAGACAACCAATCGAATTTGTCTCTAGTTGCTACGATCCAAAATGGAACAATCCGTTTTTTAATACTTATAGTATTTTTCCCATCTAAGTGCTTCCCAGTCAAAAAACATGATTTCTATGACAGGTTCCTTGCCTAACTCAGACCTTGTGTCTAATAACTTGACTGACGGACAAGTAGTGAGGAATGCCACATTACATATCCTGTTAGCCGCCATGCGTGCCATGAGCCGATCTACAGGAGTGATCCGTGTAGAGACAAAATATCATCGATGGAAATTATTACTTACGGGTGGAGGATTAGTATTAGCAGAAGAAGAAGGGCAAGTCATACCCACATTAGTTCGCAAATATAATAGTAAAGGGCTTAACTTTTCGCGTATTCCTGAATGGGAGCAGCGCCAAAGTAACCGCCCTTACTGTTACCCATTTGTAAGCAATATTTATAAAAAACATCCCGAAATTACTAAGGATGTTTTAAAAGAAGTAATCATAGAAAACTTGTTGTCATTGCACTTAGAAGATGGGTTTTCTTTTGTATGGAAACCAGCCGACGATCTACAAATTAATCTGCCTGTTTGGCCGCTATCAGTAATCGAAAATAGTATCGCCAATGAAGTGAGGCAGTGGCAAAAATTTGATTGTGTAAAACACCCTTATCAATTAGTTCAACTTCTTGATGCCGCAAATTTACTGGCGAGAGTTGGCAATGATAATTTTCCACTTTTTGCGAAGGTGACAACTGGTCAAGATCGGATCTGTGCGATCGCAGATACTTTTAAACAACCAATTTATCGCACAGCCCTATTACTAGATAAGCTAGCTCAAAAAAACATTGTCTCAATTGTGCCATTGCAAGAGCGGAAGCCAGATAGCGATATTGGCGCTCGACAACTTGTAACTGCTCCAAAAAATGTCAAAGATGAACCTAGAGTTTTTATCGTTGACGACTCACCTGTTTTGCTACAACAGATGCAACGACTGTTAATTAGTTGGGGGTATCAAGTTGATTTTACTGATGATGCAGAGACTGCTACCGATAGAATCTTAGAATACAAACCGACTATTGTTTTTATTGATATCAATATGCCAAGTTTAAATGGCTTTGATTTGATCAAACAAATTCGTCGTCAACGTGAACTGGCTTCGTTATCTTTAGTATTAGTTACTGCTGAGAACAGTATGACCAATAACTTTAGGGCGAGATGGGCAAATTGTCGGTTTCTAGCCAAACCAAGATCAGCATCAGACACTCCAAAGTTTCGTGACGAATTGCGTAACTTATTAAGGGAGCTTGCACCTTTATCAACAGACACACTAGTTTAGAGTAAAAATTATGAGCGAGCATTTTTTAATAATTGATGATTCAGCGATCCAGAGGCATTTGTTAAGTTCTTTCTTAAAGGATTTTGGGCATACAGTAGATTTCTGCGAATCGACTATTGGCGCTTTGGATAAAATTATCAACAATTCCTACACAGCAATTTTCTTGGATATTGTGCTGCCAGATCAAGACGGTTATAAGTTTTTGCGAGAACTGCGATCGCAACAGCAACTTGCCGATCAGTACGTGATTTTATGCTCAACCAAAAGTACTAAACTGGAAATTGACTATGGGCTAAAACGCGCTAAAGCGAATGACTATTTGCCCAAACCCGTCAGTCGCGAGTCATTATCTGAGGTTTTGAAGAAGTTGCCCCAGCGAGTGAAATGAGGATTCCTGAGATGAGTCAAGCCGATGCAGCAGAGAAATTACTGGATCAGCTAGTAACACCGATTAACCGATATATTGTGGCAAAAGTCGGCGATCGCTCGGTTATTTTCCCAGATGTATTAGTATCAGAAATTATTATTATCGATCGCAATGCAATCGTCGCTTTACCTTTTTATGAAACAGCAATTATTGGTGTAACGCATCATCAAGCAACTGTGATGCCTTTGCTGTTATTACGATTGCTAATGGGGGAACAACGCACTTTGATCACAGAATCTTTGACGGTGGTGAGGCTGAGTAAAATTTCCAACGATTTGGGCAACATAAATCTGGGTGGGGTTGGTGTGATCGTCGATCGGGTGATTGGGAGTCTAACTATTGATGAGTATCAAGAAATAAATGTGTATTCTTCAGAGCTAGCCCAGTCAACACTTTCATCGATTTCTACCAATAACTCTCCCAAAAAAACAAATCAAACAGTAGCGAATATTAAGGAGAACGAGTATACTCCCATTGAAATTATCTTATCTAATATTCCTACCCACATTTGGCAGCCGCAACGTTGGCAACTTTTAAGTTAAATACTTGGAGCTAACAAGTTAAGGTTGCCTCAAAACACTAACCTAAACCTAAGATACAGGTATATTGTGTCTACAAGGCTTAATGAATGGGTCGGGTATGGTGTAGGATAGCTCTCACAAAAATATCCGAATCCTTTCCCTATAGCGAACGCATATGGCAAGCACATCTAAGAAAAACCCAGCGACTTCTTTAGGCAAGAGCAATCAGACATCTCCCAAGCGATCGTCTGAATCGCCGAACGCCCCCAAACCTAATAAACCTAAAGGCTCAATGGGGCTAGGATTGCTGCTGATTGCGATCGGCGCATCGCTGATTGGCTTAGGTGGTCTAGGATATTGGTTTTATCAAGAATTATTAAGTAGCGCTCGCCGAGAAGTTGATACATCGGCTGAAGCGCAGACAAGCCAAATCGAGGCTAAGCTCTCAGATGTGCGGCAAACAGTTAATGAGGTCGCAAGTGGGGCAAAAATCCTATCTCAGCAACCGTCAAAACCCAAGGGCTATGAAGCCTACCAACGTTTGATCGTCGATGGATTACAGAATAAGAAATCCATCGCGGGTATGGGGATCGCCTCAAATAGTAATCTACTATTTACTCCAGCTAAGCCTCTTGTCCCCTATGTTTGGAAAGAACAGTCTGGCTTAAAGACTGAAACATCTGGTCAAAAGCTGGCTGCGCCCAATGACAAATTGTTGTCTGGCGATCGCCCTGATATTCAAAAAGCGTCCTTTTATCAAGATACGCTGAAGGGCAAAGCATCTTGGTCACAGCCATATGCTGCTTTGGGTAAGACGATCATCACCTACAGCGCTCCGATCAGCGATGGTCAAAAAATTGTGGGGATTGTCAATGCTGATGCGATCGCAAGTGAGCTTTTGTCATTGATCTCATCGAGCGATACAGCTAGCTATCAAGAGCCTCCCAACGAAAGCAAAATTGGTTTTGTCGTGGCTAGCAGCAGTGGCAAACTGATTACGGCTTCCCAGCAGTTTCAGACCACGCAAACCCAAAATCCTGCGATCGTAGAATCCCTGACGAGTCTTGCTCAACAAGCTAAAACCCAACCATCAGGAACTGTCCAAGCTGGTGGCAATCTCTGGGCATATCGCAAAATCGAAGGTAGCGATTTGTTACTTGTGGCTCAGTTACCTGAGACCGAAATTACCAATAAGCTCATGCTGCCAGTCGGTGTTGCGGCTGTGAGCCTCAGTGCAATTTTGGCGATCGCCATATTATTATTTGTCAACTCTCTCAAAAAGCGACTCAAGCCACTCACCGAAGAATGCGATCGCTACTTGAGTCAGCAAGGCAATTCAGGTGCGAATATTGCAGGTAAAGATGAGATTGATCATCTTGGGCTCTCGCTGAAGAATACCTTGCAGCAAGTAAAAAACAATGAAATTCGTTTGCGTAGCGGGTCGAGCCAACCATTGTCATCCGATGATGACATATCGACCTCAGCGCAACTCCAACAAAATTTTGCAGACACAGAATTGATGGAGGCTGAAGTCGGCAATCTATTAGATGTCGTCTCATCGATGGAAGAGGGTGACCTCACCATTGAAGCCCAAGTCAACGATCGCGCTACAGGGCTAGTCGCCGACACCCTCAATCGTCTTCGTGAAAAACTCGTAGAGATTATCTCCAGCGTCTTAGGTACAGCCAAACAAGTCGTACAGGGCGCAGCCGATCTCGAAGAATTAGCCAAAACCGTGGTGCTAAACACCGCCGAACAAGCCCAGTCAGTTGCCCAAGGACAAGCGCTCACCGAACAAGTTGCGGCAATTGCTGAGAGATCTGCCTCACAAGTCAACGTTGCCAACCAATCACTCCAAGAAGTCCGCGATACAGTTGCTTCTGGACAAACGTCGATTAGTAGCCTAACTGATAGTATCAGCGTCTTACAGACAGGTTCAGCCCAAATCGTGCAACGCATGAAAACATTGGGCGAATTCGTGGGGCTAGCCGAGCAGTTTGTCCAAGATCAAGGTCAAATTGCTTCTTTAACCCAAGTTCTGGCGCTCAATGCCACCCTTGTCGCTGCTCGTGCTGCTGAGCAAAAAGATCCTAAGCAATTTGCTAGTGTAGCCCGTGAATTTGAAGCGATCGCAGGACAAGTTAATGACTTGGCAACTCAAACCAATGACGGTTTGACGGTGCTGCAACAACGCACATCCCAAATTCAAACTGTGGTAACTGCGATCGATGCCGAGGTTCAGAATTTAAGCGGATTGGTTTCAGGATTTACATCGGGCGTAGAGTCGTCACAATCGGCTTTCAATAGCATTCAAATTGCT
>JAYUSC010000293.1:0-9839 GCA_043755885.1 Pseudanabaena sp.
GCGTAGCCCGCCGCCACATTCTTGCGTTTTATATGGATCATTTTTTCTTGGGGTTCCCTTCTAATAGACAAGAGAATCTGTTACAGCGATTCTCTTTATCAAAATCGGTTTCATTGGGAACCGTACTGTGCAATTAAAACTGCGATCGCAGCGCCAATTGTTGTATTGATGCCATTAACAAGTTCATTGGTGAGCCAGTCATATTTTTCTTGGAAAGTCGCCCCGATCAAGCTTTCAATATTTGTGGCGATAAAGGCTGCGATCGCACACCAAAGTAGATCCCACGGGCTAGCTAATAAACCCACTGCCAGACCGATCGTTGCCATTAATAATGAACCGATAATTCCTGCGATCGTCCCTTCAAGACTGATAGCCCCCTCTGTCCCTGCGGTAACAGGCTTGAGCGTGGTGATCAAAAATGTGCTTTTGCCGTAAGCTTTGCCAATTTCGCTCGCAGTTGTATCGGCGAGTTTGGTGCTGAGGCTAGCGACATAGGCGAGTAACCAAAGCGGATTTGGTGCGATCGCAAAACCGATCGCACAGACAGCACCCGTGGCGGCTGATCCCCAAAGATTTTCGGGTCCCCTTGCGCCATCGCGTTTTTCGGCAATGCCTTTGGTCTCTTTAACATCTTTACCGATGCGAGTTACCCCCGAACCGACGATCAGATAGCTTAAAATAACGAGATAGCCTTGCCATCCAAGACAGCCCCAGACCGTAATACCCAAAGCCCAAGCATGGCAAATTCCTGCGGTGGTTAAGACTTTGCGAGGTAATACTAATGCGATCGCACCGAGAACTGTATTTAGGGCGATCGCAATTAACCAGCCCTGTGAAATTGGGAAACTATTTATCATAGGAATCAATCTTAAGCAAACTATATAGATAACGCAAATTGCTATTTACTGATGTTACGTGGAACAGAAATCATCTTGACTAATGTCATATTGAAAGAGGGCTTGGTCTCCAAGCCCAAATCCCTGCTTCCACGTAACGTCAGTTATTTATTCAACTGAAACGGCAGGAGTCCCGTACTCTAACGGTACTCCGTTGAGTGACGGGAGGAATGCGCGTGAGGCGCACCCGCCGAACAAACTATCTATAAATGTAGACAGAATTTTCTCAACACATGATATAATTTCGCCATGAAACAAGTTCTGACAGTATCTTGCAAGCTTGAAGTATCGCCTGAACAGTCTATCAAAATTGATGAAACTCTTCAGGCGTTTGCTAAGGCTTGCGAATATGTGAATCAAACTGTACCGCCAACTTTGATGAACGAATTGGCGATGCAATCTTTGGTATATCACGATGTTAGAGATATGTTTGGACTTTCGGCTCAGTTGGCTATCCATGCGATTAGACGGGTTTCTGGCAACAGAAAGACTTCTAAGAAGGATGGCAAACCCGTTAATGGATTTGCTCCTACTAGTGTCACTTACGATGCTCGTATTTTCTCTTTCAGAGAAAAAGACTGGACGGTAAGCTTGACTACTACTGGTGGTCGAGAAAGATTTCCATTGGCTATAGGGAACTATCAACTCGGGCTGCTGAAAGGTCAAAGTCCTAAAACTGCGACCTTGTGCAAGCGTAAAGATGGTAGCTACTATCTCAATATTCAGCTTGAATCTCAGCCAACCGACCCGCCGCCAAGCGATGAAGTTTTAGGCTGTGATTTGGGCAGAACTGATATTGCGGTTACTTCTGAAGGAGAAAAGTTTAGCGGTAAAGAAATTACCAAAGTCAGAAATCATTTTACCAAGTTGAGAGCGAACATCCAACAAAAAGCCACGAGAGGCACACGCAGTACTCGGCGCAGATGTCGAGAACTGTTGAAACGGTTGTCGGGCAAGGAAAAGCGTTTTCAGACTTGGGTAAATCACACTATTAGTCATCGTGTCGTAACTGACGCTCAACGCAAAAAACAAATTATTGCTTTGGAAGATTTGACTGGGATTAGGGAGCGCGCAAATAAGCAGCCTAGAAGCAAGAAAGAACGCAGACTTAGTAATAGTTGGGCGTTTTTTCAGTTGCGGCAATTTCTTGTCTACAAAGCTATAAAGCATAGTGTCAAGATTTTGTTTGTGGAGCCTAGATATACCAGTCAGATGTGCCATAGATGCAACCATATCCATCCCGTAAAAGGCGAGTCTTATAGGAATGGGAAAAGGTTTAGTTGTGGTCATTGTGGCTGGAAAGGTGATGCTGATTTGAATGGTAGCAAGAATATTGCTGCTCTTGGGGCTTCCGTAAATAAGCCTGAAGGTTCGAGATTATTTTGCAATATTGCAGATACTCTCAGGGCTATTGAAAGCCCACACTGTACCTGTACTCAGGTCAGTGCTGGGTAATTTACAATAATACGGAGTAAAAATAATGGCAGAAGCATTTAAGTTGTTCTGGGAAAATTTTAGCGATTTTATGGCTTGGAATCTTCTTTTAGCCATAATTCCCTGCGTACTTAGTTTTATTTTATTTACAAAGCGATCGCCAAAGCGATTACCTGTAAACCCGATCTGGTGGTTCGGCTTAGTGACTTTCGTTTTGTTTCTGCCCAATGCACCTTATATCATCACCGATATTATTCATTTTGTGGATGATGTACGCGAGCCTAACGTTTCTGATAACGGCATAATTTTTGTCTTGATCCCCCAATATATTGCTTTTATATTGTTGGGCTTTCAATGCTATGTGGTTTCGATCATGAAGCTAATTAAATATTTAGGTTGGCTAAAGTTAATCAAAAATACGATTTGGCTTGAAATCAGCATAAATTTTATCTGTGCTTTCGGTGTGTATTTGGGAAGATTTAATCGCTTAAACAGTTGGGATGTTTTCACTAACCCGAAAAATGTTGTCCGTAATACAATTTACAACTTTGCAAATCCCAGTTTTCTGTTTGGCACAATTCTATTTTTCATCATTTTTACTGGACTTTATTACATTTTTAAATGGATTAATATTTCGCTCGCCTTTTACTGGCAAAATCGCTCTAACCAAGTTTCTGTATAATCGGCATGAATAAACACTTGTCATAAAATTATGCCTCTCGCGCCCTACGGTTCTTGGAAATCGCCAATTAGTTCTGACTTGATCGTTTCTAGCAGTATTCGCCTCGGCGCGATCGCAATTGATGGAGGTCATGTCTATTGGAATGAAGGTAGACCGCAAGAAGCAGGGCGAAATGTGATCATGCGCTATGACATCGATGGCAATTATCGGGAAATGACACCCGAGTCCCTCAATGTGCGATCGCAAGTCCATGAATACGGCGGCGGCGAATATCTGATCGAAGATGGGCGCATTTATTTCTCTAACTTTAGCGATCGCCGCATTTATCGCAAAATTGGCGGTGGATCATGCAAGCCCTTAACCATCGAAAGCGCCCATCGTTATGCTGATTTTGTCTGGAATCGTATCTATGGCAAATTGATTTGTGTGCGCGAAGACCATACTGACGGCGGCGAACCGATTAATACCTTAGTCGCCGTGAATACTAGTAGTGGGGAAGATATTCAGGTATTGGTCACAGGCGCAGATTTTTATGCTTCGCCACGCTTAAATTCCACTGGCGATAAACTCGCATGGATTAGTTGGAATCATCCGAATATGCCTTGGGATGGAACCGAGCTTTGGGTTGCTGATTTAGTGGAATCAGATACGGGTGTTCTCACCATTCAAAATCCGCAACTGGTCGCAGGAAGCGTTGACGAGTCAATATTTCAGCCAGAATGGTCGCCCGATGGCAAACTCTACTTTGTGAGCGATCGCACAGGCTGGTGGAACTTATATCGCACTTCTGTAGAAGATATTGCGATTGAAGCAATCTGTCCTAAGGCTGCCGAGTTTGGCTTGCCGCAGTGGGTGTTTGGGATGACCACCTATGACTTTACAGGTAATGGCAAAATCCTCTGCTCCTATACCGAGCATGGTAAATCCCATTTAGCAATTCTCGATCCTGACAATCTAGAAATAGGTTTACAAGAAATCTCCACGCCATTCACTTCTATTTCAGGATTACATTGCGAAGGCGATCGCGCCGTTTTTCATGGTGGTTCAGCCACAGAACCAACTGCGATCGTCCTGCTAGATTTACAAACTAAAACTTGGCAAAAAGTTCGAGTTGCTTCCGATTTAGAACTTGACTCAGACTATCTTTCCGCCGCCCAGCCCATCGAGTTTCCCACCGAAGACGGGAAGACATCCTATGGCTTATTCTATGCGCCCAAAAACAAAGATTTTCAAGCAGAGAGTTCCGAAAAACCGCCCTTGCTCGTCAAAAGTCATGGTGGTCCTACCGCTTCAACTTCAGGAAGTCTAAGCCTCGGCATTCAATATTGGACAAGTCGCGGCTTTGCCGTGTTAGATGTGAACTACGGCGGCAGCACAGGCTATGGACGCGAATATCGCGATCGCCTTAAGGGTAATTGGGGCATTGTCGATGTCGATGACTGTGCCAATGGTGCAAAATCCCTTGCCGACAAGGGTTTGGTGGATGGCGATCGCATGGCGATTTCGGGTGGTAGTGCTGGCGGCTACACGACACTTTGTGCCTTGACATTTCGCGATGATTTCAAAGCAGGGGCGAGTCATTATGGCATTTGCGATCTCGAAGCTCTTGCCACAGATACCCATAAATTTGAGTCACGATATCTTGATAGTCTGATCGGCAAATATCCTGAACAAAAGGAAATTTACATTCAGCGATCGCCAATTCATTTCACCGAGAAACTTTCCTGTGCGATCGCATTTTTCCAAGGTTTAGAAGATAAAGTCGTGCCGCCCAATCAGGCAGAAATGATGGTGGATGCTTTACGCAAAAAAGGTTTGCCCGTTGCCTATGTTCCCTTTGAAGGAGAACAACATGGCTTTCGTAAAGCTGAAAATATTAAACGCGCCCTTGATGGTGAGTTCTATTTCTATGCTCAGATCTTTGGCTTTACACCTGCCGATGACATTGAACCGATTGCGATCGAGAATAATTCACGAGATTTGCATACAGTCCTTGGCTAGCTCAGCCTTCTTACATATGGTCATACAGCGCTTTGCGCTCAAACCCAAACCAAGAGATTTTTTGAAAGTGTTGCGAAGCAACACTTTCAAAAAATCTCTTGTGGTTCGTTTGGTCGGTAAATAATACCAGTCACTAACGCATTAGCGGTTATCATAGAAAATGTTCAAAATCACGATTTTATAATCAAGTCTTCTCGAAAAACATGATGCGTAGTCACTATTGCGGTCACCTCAATACCGAACAGATCGGACAAACAGTAAGCTTGTGCGGTTGGATCGATCGCAGACGGGATCATGGTGGTGTGATCTTTTTAGATTTGCGCGATCGCACAGGAATCTTGCAAATCGTCAGCGATCCTCAACGTACTCCCGTCTCCTATGAACTCGCAGGGGAAATGCGAAATGAATATGTGGTCAGAATTGTCGGTAAAGTTTCTAAGCGCCCAGATGAGTCACTCAACTCGAAGCTTGCCACAGGTGAAGTCGAAATTTATGCTGAATCGATTGAATTACTCAACGCTGTCAGCAAGCCACTACCATTTCTGATCTCTGAAGCAGATACGATTAAAGAAGAATTGCGTCTTAAATATCGCTACCTCGATATGCGTGGCGATCGCCTAGCCAATAACCTCAAGCTGCGTTTTGAAGTAGTCAAATCAATTCGCCGATTCCTTGAAGATGAATATAACTTCATGGAAGTAGAAACACCGATCCTTTGTCGTTCTACTCCAGAAGGAGCAAGAGACTATCTAGTTCCAAGTCGCGTCAATGCTGGTCAATGGTACGCGCTGCCGCAGTCTCCACAACTGTTTAAACAATTGCTAATGGTCGGTGGTTGCGATCGCTATTATCAAATTGCCCGATGCTTCCGCGATGAAGACCTTCGCGCCGATCGTCAACCCGAATTTACACAACTGGACATGGAAATGAGTTTCATGTCCCAACCAGAAATCATTGAGCTAAATGAGAAACTGATTCGCTACATTTTCAAAACCGTTAAAGGTGTTGAACTTGGCGATTTCCCACGTCTCACCTATGCTGAGTCAATGGATCGCTATGGCTGCGATCGCCCTGACACTCGCTTTGGTATGGAACTAGTCAATGTCACTGATTTGTTCGCTAATTCAGGATTTAAAGTGTTTGCCAACACAGTTGCCAATGGCGGCATGATTAAAGTTCTGCCTGTAATTGGTGGTGATGCGTTGATTTCTAATACACGCATCAAGCCAGGTGGTGACCTAGCCAATCTGGTCGCTCAATACGGTGCAAAAGGACTAGCTTTTATCCGCGTCCGCGAAGATGGTGTGATCGATACGATTGGCGCTCTTAAAGATAGTCTCACCGAAGAAGTTAAGCAGGAATTGCTAGAACGCACAGGTGCGATCGCAGGTACGATCTTGCTATTTGGTGCTGGCGAAAAGGCGATCGTCAATGAATCTCTCTATCGTTTGCGTTTAGCACTCGGTCATGAGTTAGGACTAATTGATCGCGACAAGTTGAACTTCGTCTGGATCACTGACTTCCCGATGTTTGAATGGAATGCTGACGAGAAAAGATTGGAAGCCCTGCACCATCCTTTTACCTCGCCGCGTCCCGAAGATATTGCCGATGGTCAACCCATTGATGTCAATACGATCGCTCTCGCCTATGACCTTGTGCTAAATGGTACAGAGATTGGTGGCGGTAGTATCCGTATCCATAAGCGCGAAGTTCAAGAGAGGGTATTTGCGGCGATCGGGCTGAGCGATGAACAGGCTAAAGAGAAGTTTGGATTCTTGATGGAAGCCTTTGAATATGGCACTCCTCCCCATGGTGGATTAGCATTTGGGCTAGATCGTCTAGTCATGTTGATTGCTGGAGCCGACTCAATCCGCGATGTGATTGCATTCCCGAAAACTCAGCAAGCACGAGACTTATTGACCGATGCGCCATCAAGTGTCGATGACTCGCAGTTGAAAGAGCTACACGTTAAGCTGTCATTACCTCCTGCTAAAAACTAAATTGAGTTACTCACCTTACGCAGAGCGAAGAGCTACTCTCATCCCCCAACCCCTTCTCCTACGGGAGAAGGGAAGTTTGCAAAAAACTTATGAGTTACATCTACTCCCTTCCCAGTCAAGAAATAGCGGTGCGGGGCGAAACCCCGCACCGCTATTTCTTGGTTTTATATGTCTATTTTTTCAGTGGGAAGGGAGTAGCTGAGCAGTTAGCAGGAGAAGAGATTCAAAAAACGCTTTACTGCTCAAACTGGGGCATCTCTAGAGAAACTGGCGCAAATTCTAATTGCAAGGTTGACTGCCTAACTTTGGCAGCGAAGGCGAGAGGATCGAGGTCAAATTGCTCAAATAGCTCACGTCCTCGCAGACAGCGTAATTCAGGATTTTCGGCTGCACCACTGACTACCCACAGTACAAAATCTTTGTTACTACGAGCATTCTCAATTTCGATCGCAGAAATTGCAAAAGACTCGCGATCGCAAGTTAAGCTTTTAATGACCACGGCTTCGCAAATACTGTCTTTAGAGCATTCGAGATCGTAGCCAACTTGAGACTTGTCCACCGATCTCACCATCCAGCCATCGCGCATATATTGCGCCATCACTGAGATCATTGCTAGTTTTTCTGCCGTACTGGGATCTTCAATGGAGAACGGAATTGGTTTCTCAACGATGCGATCGACAACTCTCTCAACTTCAACAAATTTCTCAATCTCGACTATTCTTTCGACTTCAACTATCTTCTCTACTTCAACGATTTTCTCAACTTCGACAATCTTTTCGACCTCGACAATTTTCTCAACTTCGACAATCTTGGCGATCGCATCAGTCACATCAGATAGCGGAGCTTCTGCGATCGCAATGCCAACCTCATTAGCAATTGGCTCTGTCGCTATAATTAGCTTGCTAGACTCCTCATCACGATCATCAATATCATCATTACTTGTAGCCATCGCTAGCGGGGCTTCTATTGCGATCGCAGTATCTATGACTGGCTCTGTTTCGGCGGCTGCGATCGCAAAGCTGCTTCTTGGTCTTGCCTTGGGTAGAGAATCAATCGCAAGGGTTTCTAAAAACTCCTTAGCTTTTTTCGCCTTATCAGGTTTACCCTGAGTTTGATATAGGACAATCGCCTTGCGAAGATCATCACCAGCGAGAGTCTCATCGGCAATATCAGGTTGAGAATAAGTTAAGCCGCGATAGTAATATGCATCAACATTACTGGGCTGCAACTCGATCGCATGGCTAAAGTCGCGCAGTGCCTCAGGAAATTCTTTGAGAATGTAATGCGATCGCCCTCGTCGAAATGCGGCTAGGTCGAGATTGGGACTTAGCTGCATGGTGCGGCTATAGCAAGCGATCGCCTGTTCATAGCTCTTAAGCTTGAAATAGGTATTGCCGAGAGACATATGAGCATCCGCAAAATTTGGATCAATTGCGATCGATGCTTGGAAATCTGCCATTGCTTGCTGAAGCTGCCCCAACAAAAAATTAATTTCGCCACGCTTAAAATAAGCTAGACGCGCCTTGTCTGGACGCATAGATATTGCCTTGCCATAGTCACCTACGGCTTTAGCATATTCACGCAAACTTACGTGGGCATCGCCTAACCCCAAATACGCTTTTATAAAATTAGGATTGAGTTTCAGTGCTTGCCGAAAGGACTCCAGCGCGTCCTGAGGAAATCCTTGTTGAATATCTTCTAAACCCCAGCGGTAATACACATCAATTAGGCTAATCCCCTTGCCAGCCCGAAAAGCCTTTTGAGTTTGTTTCTCCCATTCGCGATCGAGCATCCGCACATATTCTTCACGAAATACCCCTGCATCGGTTTGCGGTTCGAGGGGGCTTCCTTGAAAATTGGGCAACTGCCGCAAGTAATCTGTCCTGAGTGGCTCATCAAAGGTCACGCAAGCATCCCAAGCCACCCAAATCCGAAAGTTATTGGCTTGTGAGTCAATGTCGTAGGCTTCGCTGAGTTCGCGATACCGCGCCGATCGCAATTTAAGTTGATATTCGCGATCGGCAGGAACCACTGTCCCCGCCGCAAAATAGCCCTGATTGGCACTACCGATCCGCTTGAAATAAGCGCGATCGCCCACCTTGAGCGTTTGTACATTGCCGCAGTTCCACGTAACGATATACTGCTCCCCCTCAGAGATATCGGCGATCGCTTCACGAATAAAATCGCGAATCTCTGGCTCTGTCTGCTCGTTACACAGAAAAATTCTTGTGACCATAGGGGGTATTATCTTACGTTTGAAATGATTGTAGCGAGAAAATAGAGGGAGTGCTTCGCTCTATTTTCTCAAATTTGAGCGTAAACGAGATCAGGACGCAAATCTCTGGCTCCGTTTAGGTAAATATGCTTGATTTGATGTTGCTCAAGCGGTGTATTCACATGAATTAATACTCTGATACAACGCTCTAAGCTGCCCTTAACATGCATTTGCTGCACGTCTAAAAGTGGGACATTTTCCCATTGCGATCGCGATCTGGCGATTTTGGCAGGAAAGACCACATCAATATCGGTTGTTGCCGAAAAAGTCGCACTTACAATTTCGCGCGGATCAATGTCATTTTGTGCTTCGATCTCCTCCATAAGCTCTAGCACAGCCCTTTCTAGGGCTTCGTATGTATTTTCCTCAACTGTTGTTGCACCACGAACGCCACGTACACGCCAACCCACGTTTTACACCATCCGTACTGTATGTAAGTGTTTTTGATGTTTAAAGTAGCTAGGCATAATTCAATATCAAACCCTAAAATGTGTACCGCCCGCTACGCGGGCGGTACTCTGGTTCTATAAGATGAGTACCGCCCGCTACGC
>JAYUSC010000294.1:0-4084 GCA_043755885.1 Pseudanabaena sp.
CATGTCGCTTTGCGACATGCCTACTTTTTTGGTTATTTCAAGCTATCGGCTAGCCAATACACTAAAGGCGCGATCGCAAGTGCGGGTAAAAAAGATGCAACTCGAACCTTGGCTAGCTCTAATAAATTTAAGCCTAGCCCTAGCAACATCAAGCCACCGACACCAGTAATAATTAAGACTGATGGAGCATTAGCTGGATCAGGTAAGCTTTGAGCTAAATTTCCTGCTAGAAGTGACAAGCTGCCTTGATATAGAGCCACGGGTAAAGCCGAGAAGCCAACACCGATCCCGTAAGTACTCGCAAATACAATTGAAATAAATCCATCTAGCGCTGACTTGAGTGCCAAAAGATTATCATCGCCTCTCAGTCCATTATTGAGGCTGCCAATAATCGCCATCGGACCAATACAAAACAATAAACTTGCAGCTACGAAACCTTCCGTAAACTTGCCCTTGCCCTTAAATTTCGCTTTTAACCAGTCTCCGACCGATTCTAAACGCTTCTCGATCTGTCCTAATTCACCGATTACACCGCCGATAATTAAGGAAATCAACGATAGGATCACACCATCAAGAGCGCCAGCCTTGACTCTGAGCAAGCTGTTTGCCATGTTGAGGCTAACAAACATGGTGATCAGCCCGATCGCTTGTTTGAGGATCGGTAAAACTTGAGACAGGAAGCGCCCACGTAAAATCAGTCCTAAAAATGTGCCGACTGCGATCGCAAAAACATTAATCCAAGTCCCACTGGTTTTTGTCCAAAAATCTAGCATGGTGAGACATAGCCATTGTCTTCTCGTTCAATGATGCAGGTTAGTTGTTTCATAATTTTGTTTTTTCTTAATTTACCAAGTCATCGCTTTAAACTTTTTATCGTTGACAATTTCCACTGTGTCACCAGAAGGACGGATCACAAATAGTCCTTTTTGATACGCATATCTATCTACGCCTTCATTAATTTCAATTCCTGCTACAGCGCCATAGGCTTGATAGTTTTTATAAGCTGGAAATGCAAGCTTAAACTTTTGCAATTTCTCGATAAATTCATCTACATCATCTTTGGAGAGTCGAGATTTGCATTCTACTAGCACTACATCAGTCGTGTCCACAACTAAGATATCGATCTCCATGGCAACACCTTGTCGTTTCACACTGGCTCTAGGATGTTTCTCTTTTACGTCGATGCCGCGCTCTTGAAATAACCTGACTACAGCAGGTTCAACAAGTTCTTCGACAAATCTGCCCCAGCGAGTGGTTAGAGCATTTACGGAGCGTTTCATTTCTTCAAGGGTACGCGCAGCTACAACAGCACGGCGATCGCTTTCAACTTTGGCGGCGGCAGCGAGGCGTTCTTGTTCGGCAATGCGGCGATCGAATTCTTCACTTGATCGCTGAAGCTCTTCTTGTGATACACGAAAAAGTGCGTAAATATCGTCGATGGTGATGGGTTGTTGGCTCATGGTTTTGATAATTTGGCGGTTATTACACCTATTTTAGTAGGGGCAGAGCATTCCCGCCGCGATTTATAATTTCTCAGATTCTCTCAGTACGGGAATGCTCTGCCCTAAATCTGACAACGCAGGGACAATTTATTGATGAAAGCACAGAGGATTTTGCATTTACGGATTGAGATTTTTGGTGATGAGTTGAGCGATAGGGACGCAAATGCAAAACCCCTACGAATTTGTTATTTTCTAAAACCTTTGCCACACAATGATCCCCAGCTTTTTGACGAGGTTGAAAGTATATCTCTCTTATTTAAAAATTAGATATCTAAAAACTCGACATAAATCGTATTTATTTAAGGGCTTGCTTTTCGTTTTTTTTTCTGTAAAATTTGGGGTAAGTTTTTCAAGCAGGGGTGAGATTTACCAATTTTTAGGCAGTTAATCGGCTAGATGTGCAGTGATTTCCAATTTCCTGCATTCATAGCGAGTTTCTCCACTATTTTTAAATTAAAAGCGAGTTATCGAGTGTCAGATCTCCAGATTTTTGTGTGACTGACAAAAGTTAATCTTGCTTGCAGAGAAAAAGTCAGAGATCTTAATCTCTTTGCAATTTCTCATGTCTGGCTACTTGATATGTAGCGATTCAAATCTTTCTATCACTAAGGCTCATTAATATATGACAACGGATAACCAAACAATTGAAAATCCTGACTCTCCGAAAAATCTTGATATTGACTGCCAAGCAACATGGCAACATTCTCTGAAGGATCTTTCTGATGCTTATAATACCCTTGAGTCTGGGAAAGAAATAATAAAATTCTTTAATAGTGATTACAATAAGTTTGCTGAGAGAAGGGAAGCTTTTCTGGTTTTATCTAGTCGCCACCATGTTGAGAACCTGCCCAGTGTCGATATCCTTCGACATCTGGAGCTTCCCAAATTCTTTTCAGAACCAGAGGTATCGCAAACAGTTTTTCATTTGCTTACACATAGCATGAATGAATCTGCTGAAGCTTTAACAACTCACTGCAATCAAATTGATAGTGAGCTAGAAAGATTAAAGCAATCTCAAGCATCTGAAATGCAATCAGCAAAACAAGGAACTCAGTCGTCACAAATGAAATTGGCGCAAGACTCAATCGACTACGCTAGAGAAGAAATAAGTACCGAAAAAGAGCGAATAGAAGAATTGGATAAATCTATTCTTATAGAAGGTGCTTTTCTTTTTGTAGCTTTCGTACTGGGAATGGTAGGCGGAATTTGGGGCGCTTTAATAGTGCCTATTGGGGTGCTTATATGGAGATGTAACATTATCTGATATTTTTTAAGAGTTTTAAGTAAATCATAAGGGAACATATAAACATGGCAAATATTTTCAAGCTTTTTAGCGAGAAAGCTAAAGCGGAACAAGAAATTAAGGATTTTGAGAGAGATGAGGAACAAGCGATTAGAGATTTAGAGAAGGCTGGAGTAGATTATCAGCAAGAAATTGAGAGATTACGTCAACTACATCCACGGGAATACACATCAAACCAAGAAAGTTTGAGAAAGAAAAAAGAAAGTCTTCAAGATGAACTAGCAAATCACTTAGCTCTTGTATTTGCATATATGAAATTTGTAGAAGACAAGGTTAAAAACGTTCTATCCCATGATTTGCTTGATGCCTTTATTAATTCATCGCGCTATATATCTGCATCTCATTTACTACTAGATCATGTGATTACAGTGGCAGATGGAGAACGTCAAGTTTTAGATACACCTTCTAGACAAGTGACGGTCTCTTGGAAGGATGAGCGTTGGTGGAAAGACAATATATCAAATAAATACAGTCCTAGAACACAAGGACTCGCACCAATGTTGGTTCGGACTGGCACACTTTGCGAGATTCAGGGGCAAGAAGGTGGATGTTTTTTCGATCTTGGTAAGTGGGGTAAAGCAGAAGCAATTCATGAGTTATTTACCGATAACTCAGTTGAAATCCGTTTAGATAATTTGCCTCTACTAATACAGTGTCTCACATCTAAGGAAGCAAAAAATTCTGGACATATTGCTATCTTCACCAATAGCCCCGAAACCAGACAAGCCGCAACAGCCGCCCTCGAATCGATCGCACTACGAGCTATAGCCACATTCCCAGTCCGAAAACTACAAGGCATCTTCATCGATCCCGTCAGCATGGGTGACACCTTCCCATTCAAAACCAGCTTGCCCGAAGAAATACGCGGTAAACGGATTTATACCACCAGCGATGATATTCAAGAAGAATTACACAAACTGATAATTCATATCGAACAAGTCATCCAAAACTATCTCAGCCGCGACTTTGCCACCATCGAAGAATACAACGCCGCCGCCGAAGTCATTCAAGAAGCCTATCGCTACTTGTTTATTGCCGACTTCCCCAAGAAGTTTGATACCCGCTCCTTTGAATATCTCAACAGCTTGCTAGAAACAGGCGCAAAGGCGGGAGTTTACACAATTATTCACATCGACGAAACCCTAGAGAAACCGCGTAACTTTAATTACGACCTGTTCAAGGCACATTGTCAGATTTTGCGCCCTGCCGACAAAACTTATAATGGCGAACCTCTATTTGTATATGAGTCTCCCGAAGCACCGATAATTTGCTATGCGAC
>JAYUSC010000295.1:0-9814 GCA_043755885.1 Pseudanabaena sp.
AACGGGTTTATTAAAGGGAGAGATCTTGTTCCAAAGTGCGACGATGCCGCCATTTTGAGAGATGACAACGCCCATTGCGATCGCAGATCCAATTGCCCCGCCGATAATTACGGTTACTAATAATTGACCAAATATCTTCTTGTTCGGATCTTGTTGGGGCTGATACACATAAGCAGATTGATCAGGGATATTAAGCGGTGTATAGCCCCTAGGCGTGACGGCAACCGTCTGCATACTCGACATGGCTGGCGGAATAGGAACTAATTTGCCAGAATTAGGTTGATTTGGTTGTAATGCTGCTAGCATCTCTCTCGCAGAGCTATAGCGATCGCGTGGATCAAATTGCAGAACCTTGGCAAATATTGCTTTTAAATCAGCACTAATTTCCATTAAATGCGTTTGCCATAGCACTTCTCCAGTTTGCTGGTCAGTGCCAAGTTCCTGTGGATATTTACCCGTAAGCGCAAAGATCGCGGTCAGCGCAAGACTGTAAAGATCACTGGCAAAAAACGGTCTACCTGCGGCTTGCTCTGAAGCCATAAATCCTGGTGTGCCGATCACAATCGAATGAGCCTGTTGAGATGAACTGCGGATTGTGCTGACATTGAGTGTTTCTTTCACAGCCCCGAAATCGATTAATACAGGCTCGCCCGATCGCAAAATAATATTATCGGGCTTAATATCTCGATGAATAATGCCGCGATCGTGAACATAGATCAGGGTTTGGAGAATGCTAATCAATAATTGCCTGACTGCATCTTCATTCCATTTGCCATTACGTTCAATTGTTTCAGTAAGTGTTAATCCATCAATCCATTCTTGGACTAAATAGAATAATCCATTCTCTGCAAAGTTAGCATAGAGTTTGGGAATGTAGCGACTTTCTTCTCCCAATGTTTCGAGAACGGCAGCTTCACGGTGAAATCGTTGCTGTAATAATTCATACATCTGCGGATTGTCAGCAACAGGCTTAAGCTGTTTAATCACGCACCGACGATTAGAGGGCATTTTGGTGTCTTCAGCCAAATAGGTTTCCCCAAAGCCGCCACTGCCCAAGACGCTAGTGACGCGATAGCGGTTATCTAAAAGGTTTGAGATCATGGATTTATATTAATCGCCTATTAAATCGACTGTACAATCCTTTGCTACAAATCTTTTCATTGAAACAAAACGTTTATTGAAAGTGTCATCCAGTAATACTTTCAATAAATGTTTTGCAGCTTGTTTGGGCGCATAGGGCTGTAATTGTTATTGCTAATCGTACAGCATAAACAGTGTTTTACGTTGCTTACAAGGTTCTGTAGTTTGATTCCCTATAAGTTCAAGATGCTCCTTAATCTCTTGTTTTAGTTTGTGAAAATCTGATTTTTGAGATACCAAAGGATCATCAATCGAATACACCTCCACGATCGCGTCTCTTCCTTTGGCGTAGAAATCACCCATTCTCAATACTTTCCAGTGATCGCTAAGCTCTTCTCGTACTGCTGCCGAGAATACTAAAAACCTATTTAACTTTCTAGTTAACGACTCGATCCTTGCTGCAACATTAACTGCATCGCCGATTATTGCATACTCTTTTTTGGTTTGAGAACCTATATTTCCTTCTAAAACTGTTCCCTTAGATAGCCCAATTCCAACATAGAGAACTCGCAACGGGCTATTAGCCGATGATCGATCCCGTAAAGACTCTAACTTTGAAAGAATTCCTAGACTCGCTTGTAAAGCTTCATCCGCGCGATCGCCATCAAAATATGCCATCACGCAATCACCAATAAATTTCGTAACTTCACCCCCTTTAGCTGTGATTTCTGAAGTGCAAACTGTAAAAAATTGATTGAGTAACTCCACAACTTCAGTCACTTGCAATTTTTCGGTAATACTGGCAAAGCCTATAATATCTGCGAAGAGAATAATTTTTTCGGTATAGCGTGGGATTAGGGTCAGAGGATTGATTCCATTTTCTATAGCTTGTAAAACTCCTGAATGAGTATAATTCGCTAAAATCATTTTTGACTCTCCTAAGGTTTGCAACAATACTCTAATCGGTTGCATTAGAATATCGTTGTTTTCATCTAGTATAATTACTTTCATCGCCCATTCAGGAAAGCACTTTTTAGTGATGTTCAGTTCTGACTTAAGACATAAAATTTGATTGTGACGATTATCTTGTAAAATTTTTTCGTATAGTGAATCAACTTGCCCTTTATCTCCTTCCAAAACCTGAAAGAAAGTTCTATCACAACTCAGTAAAATTCCTGTAACTCCTCTCCTAGAATTATTTTCTTGTGAAATAACCCCAATATTTTCTATTTCCTTTTTTGTAAGCGATCGCGAGAATTTACTAATATAAGTTATCCGTTTCATTATACCAACTCTGGTGTTTGACAGCTAATTAATTCAAGATGTTGCTGAATTTCTAGCTTTAGCTTCTGAAAATCTGATTTTTGGAAGGTTAAAATATCATCAATTGAATATACTTCCACGATCGCTTCTTTTCCTTTTGCCTTAAAATCACCTAGCCTGACAGGTCGCCAGCGATCGCTTAACCCTTCTCGGACAGATGCAGAAAATACCAAAAATCGATTTAACTGTCTGGTGAGTGATTCAATCCTTGAAGCCACGTTAACGGCATCTCCGATGACAGTGTATTCTTTTTTAGTTTGAGAACCGATATTTCCTTCTAGTACAGTTCCTTTCGACAGCCCAATTCCAATATAGAGAACTCGTAGTGGGCTATTCGCTGGGGCTTGATTGCGTAAAACTTCTAATTCAGTCAGAATGTCTAAACTCGCTTGCAAAGCTTCATCAGCCTGATCGCCATCAAAATATGCCATCACACAATCGCCAATGAATTTACTAACTTCGCCCCCCCTAGATGCGATCGCCTTAGTACAAATTGTAAAAAATTGATTGAGCAAATCGACAACTGCTGTTACTTCTAGTTTTTCGGTGATGCTGGTAAAGCTAATGATGTCGGCAAAGAAAATAATTTTTTCAGTATAGCGAGGCGCAAGCGTGAGCGGATTAATTCCATTCGTTATGGCTTGTAAAACACCTGACTGGGTGTAGCTCGCTAAAATTGTTTGTGATTCACCCAAAGTTTGCAACAAAATTTTGATCGGTTGCAACAAAATATCGTTGTTCTCATCAAGGACGATTACTTCCATTGACCAATCTGGAAAGCTTCGCTGCGAGACATTTAGCTCAGATTTAAGACACAAAATTTGATTGTGACGATCGTCCTCTAAAATTCTTTTGTAAAGGTTGTCAATTCTATCTTCTTCCCCTTCTAAAATCTGAAAAAATATGCCACTACAGCATAATAGAACTCCCGTGATGCCTTCTCTAGCGTTATTTGTCTGTGAAATACTGCCAATGCTCTCAATTTCTTTGTTGGTAAGCGATCGTGCAAACTTACTGATATAGGTTAGCCTTTTCATAAAATTGCGATATTTTAAATAAAAAAGAATTCAATCTCTGTAACATTAATCCCTTCCAACTCAAGAATTATTAGTGCGGCGCTCCGCGCCGCACTAATAATTCTTGGGTTTTACTGTCTATTTATAGATTGGGAAGGGAGTAGATAAAAAGCTAATTTTTAAGTCCACCCACCTTACTTGTAACTTAAATAATGACAGCAGTGTAATCAGCCATACGGCGTAACTGGATTTTCGTAACACTTAATTATATGGCGAAATGAAATCTTAACCCAAAAAGATAAATCGTCCGCGTAGTGGACGATTTATCTTTTTGGGTTAGGGTTTCTCGGTTGCTGCTCACAGGGTGCGATAGGATTAAAATTACTGCTTTTAATTTATAAATAAGTATTTCCTATGAGTATTTCTGCTGAAGATATTAAAAAGTTAAAACAAGAAGTTGGCATCGCAGCGGCGCAACGGGTGAAGTCAGGCATGGTGGTTGGCTTAGGTACTGGCTCAACTACGGCTTTTGCGATCGAGGAGCTAGGGCGACGCATTGCGGCGGGTGAACTAACTGATATTGTCGGCATCCCCACTTCTTTCCAAGCTTCGGTTTTGGGCAAAAAATATGGGATTCCGATTCGGAGTCTTGATGACGTTGATCGCGTGGATGTGGCGATCGATGGTGCTGATGAAGTTGACCCTCATAAAACCTTGATTAAAGGTGGTGGCGCAGCGCATACCCGCGAAAAAGTTATCGATTCACTGGCAGCTCTGTTTATCGTTGTTGTCGATGAGTCGAAATTGGTCGATCAGCTCGGCTCGACTTTTGCTGTGCCAATCGAAGTGTTGCCAATGGCGGTTGCTCCTGTGACCAGAGCCGTAGAAAAGCTCGGTGGTAAGCCAGACTTGCGGATGGGTGTGAGGAAAGATGGTCCCGTGATTACTGACCAAGGCAACATGGTTTTAGATGTCACCTTTGATGCGATCGCAGATGCAGCCGAACTAGAGAAAATCTTAAACAATATCCCTGGTGTTGTCGAAAATGGTCTATTTGTCGGCGTTACTGATCTGATTTTGGTCGGTGAATTTAAAGACGGCAAACCTCAAATTCGCGAGATATCCTAACCCCACCCTAGCCCTCCCCTTGCAAAGGGGAGGGAACTAGATTTCTAAACTTCCCCCCTTTGCAAGGGGGGACTGAGGGGGGTTATATTTTTTCGCCACTAATGATAAACATGGGACTAACAGCCGCAAAAACTTGACGATTGCCACGAGTCTCTAAACGGTTCACCGAGGACTGCACAACCTCCACATTTCTTGCTTGTAGTTTGGCAAAACTTTCAGAAATTGCATACAAACCTTCAAGACTATTCGTAGTTGCGATCGCACGTCCGCCCATCTGCAAACGCTCCCAACAATATTCCAAAATTTCTGATACCGATCTCCCACCTTCAATACAGATGCGATCAGGCTCAGCCATCAGACTAGTCAGACATTCTGGCGCACTACCAATTTTAATTTCGACATTATTCACCCCAAATTTTTGGCAGTTCTTGGCAATCAAACCCGCCACATCTTCATCGCGCTCGATCGCCACAATTTTCCCTTTAGGACATAGCAGCCCTGTTTCAATCGGGATTGTCCCAGTACCTGCCCCAATATCCCACAATATCGAGTCGGCTTTAAGACGCAACTGACCAATTATTAACAGCCTCGTCTCACATTTGCTCATCGGTATTCCTGGTAAACGATCGAATAACTCGTCAGGAATGCCAGGGGTGACATAAGACCAGATAGGTTCAGGCATGAGCTTGGCGCACAAGAATTATTAAACATGCTAAATATAGCGTTTTTCTACCATAAAAACGAGAAATGAGCTTAGCTGTAAAGAAGCATTTTTATTAGCGCGGCAAAGCCGCGCTAATAAAAATACTTTTTTTAAATCATTGAGTCTGCCGCTTGCCCGTTTATTTACTTTCAAATCTTGCAGATTGATTAAATTTATTTCAATCTCTTCTATTGGGACGGTTAATTTGTTCTCAAAGCATTCTGTCAAACGATCTGGACGAATTGCGATCGCAAGACTAAAAAATCTTGTAAAATGTCACTAAATTAAGGCAGTGTGGTCAGAGAAATCATTTTATGAGCTTTCAATATTTGCTTGATACTAATACGCTTTCGGAGTGAGTTGTATGAATACATTGGAAAAGTTGGAACTTCTTAATGCTAATTGTGGCGATCGCACTGAGTTGGATCGTATTCTTAGTCAGTTACTAAATGTGATGTTAGCCCGTCATCGCCAGAAGTTAGTTGTTTATAATTTTGATATTAGCAAGTTTGAGCAGACTTATAGTCTTGATTCTATTCAGTTTCAAGCACAGTTTGAATTGGGAAGCTTAGGGGATGAGATGGATTTGTTTGAGTGGTTTAGTTTGTGTGAGTTGCGGAAGGCTCTCTTAGTTAAAATCAGTAAGTTAGAGCAAGCATTGTGATGAGTGCTGAGGATTATCTGGCTTTGATCAAGTCATTAATTGCGCTTTGCCCTGTGGTGGTGAAGTTGGACATTTTGAGAGAGGATGCACAGGGAGATCGAGGCTTGTGGAGATATCGACTGATTTTACAGGATGAGAGTTCGGCTAACATATCCTCTAATTACTTTTTCCTTTGTTCTTTCTCCTTGAACTTATGAATGACGCAGAGTTATTGGCAATAATCGCACAATCTGATCGCGATTCGTCAGGGAACGATCTAGACGGATTGCGATCGCAAAACTAAAAAATCTTGTAAAATGTCACTAAATTAAGGCAGTGTGTGTAGAGAAATTATTTTATGAGCTTGCAATATTTGCTTGATACTAATACTAATAAGCTTTCGGAGCCAGCAAGACATATGAAATATTTAGCGCGGATTACCTTTAATCCTCAAGTGATGGGCGGCAAACCTTGTATTCGGGGAATGCGGGTTACTGTGGGTACATTAGTCGGACTATTAGCTGTTGGACATTCGTTTGAAGAAATTTTAAATGCTTATCCTTATTTGGAGAAGGAAGATATCACGGCGGCGCTGTCTTATGCCGCTTGGCGATCTGAGGAGGTAGAGATTGCTTTGGTGTCGGCATGAAGATTTTGATTGATATGAATTTATCGCCTGATTGGGTAAATTATTTTGCGGCATCAGGAATGGAGGCAATACATTGGTCAAGGATAGGTAGCGCACAGGCGAAAGATACAGAAATCATGGAATATGCTCTAGTCAATAGGTTTGTTGTGTTTACTCATGATCTTGATTTTGGGGCAATTCTGGCTGCGACACAGGCTGAAGCGCCCAGTGTGTTACAAGTTCGTACTCAGGAAACTTTTGCTAATGTGATCGGAGATGTTGTGATGGCGGCGATCGCAAAGTTTCGTGAAGAACTTGAAGCAGGTGCGCTAGTTTCTATTGATATGCAGCGATCGAAGGTAAGAATTTTACCAATTCGCAAAAATTAGTCTTGTCCTCAAACAAATTTTTTCCTTTTTCCTTTCTACTTTTTCCTTATGAATAATGCAGAGTTATTGGCAATAATCGAACAAGCGGCAAGGGAGAAGGTAACATCTCTTATTTTGTCAGGAAAAAATATTAAAACAATTCCACCAGAGATCTCGAAATTAGCCAATCTCACGTTGCTATGGTCAAACCCAAGAACATGCGATCGCGATTGCCCTTGAACAGTTAGCCGATCGGTATCGTCAGATTGCAGAAGATCAGCAAAATGTAGATATGCTGACGGTAGAGAGAGCGCCTGATGGCAAAGTAATTAACAAGCTTTACCATGTAACACTTCATTTTGAATGTACTATTGACGCAGAATCGAAGTTTGAGGCAATGCACAACACAATTATGGGCAATACTGTAGTAGAAAACAGCAAAATCACTGTCATAGAAGTTGCCGAAGATCTGCAAATGGCAGATATTTTAGAACTTGGTGCGTAGTTAAAACCAATACAGAACAACTTTACAAAAAAAAGGAAAGCGCGATCGCGACTACAATATCCGTGAATTACTTGATGGTATCAGTAGTATTGAAGATAGGCGATCGCGAGATGAACACTATCCAAAAGATGATTTGCGAGGCGATCGCAATCCCACTTCACCAGTAACCGTTATTATCAATAACCAACCAAACGCAAATGTTATGTCCCAAGAATCCAAATACACAACTAATCTGCAAGGCGCAAACATCGCTAACTATGCTAACGAAGTCAAAGACAACGCCCAACAAATCGCAACCGATTTTACCCAAACCAGCGGCGCAAGCGTAGCCGAACTCCTGCAAATCATCAGCAACCTGCGCCAAACCGCCGCCCAATTTCCACAGGAAATCCGTGAAGATGTCACCATCGACATCGATGACGTAGAAATCGAAATCCAAAAACCAGAACCAGAACGCAACCTACCCAAACTCAAAAAACGACTACTAGCCCTACTCGCCGCCGTCACCTTCACCGCCGCCCCGATCGCAGGCATGACCGACTTCGTGAACAACGTCATGGAAATCGGCAATAAATTAGGCATAGGGCTAGTCTTGAAATAGTAGTCATGCCAAGATTTCAAAGCCGACTTTTTAATTGGATTGATAGCTCCTTACCTGCCCAACTCGGACGCAGTGTAAGGCGATCACTCGATCAAAAAATTCGCCAACTCGCAGGACTACCAATCCAAGAGTTGCCGCGCTTGCTCGCCTATCAAGTCGCCAAAGCAGCGCTATATCCCGTATATCTACTCACCTCGACCGCCAAGCGCATTTTCCCAGCCCTCGATCGCAGCAAAATTGATCCCAAACAAAAACTGCGATCGCAACCAGCGGCAACAGGGCTATTATCAAAATCTGAGAGCCAAGAACTAGCTCAAAAAACCGAGCAACCAACACATAAAACAGTAGAGCCAACTAATGACCCACCCAAACTAGAGATCCCATTATTCTTTCGTCCATTAGCCAAATTTTTAGACTGGATCGATCGCGCCAAAACGCAATTAGATCGCAATATATCTGCGATCATTAAGCGACAGCCAGAAAACCTCTCAACCACCGAATCCTTAGAACTAGCACCAAAACTAATCGCCAATCGCCTCTTTGCCGAAATCTGGCGGCAACAGATCGACCAAGCAGAACAAAATTCATTAAAAGAAAATAACGGACTATCTGAAAATGTCGCTCTGGGCAAGAACAAAAGACTAGAGCAGTTACGACGCTTGATCGCAGCTGCGATCGCCTATTTTTTTGGCAATCAATCGCAGTCTCAAGAGCAAGGCTTAGAGAGTAACGAAGAAGTTGCAGAAATATTCGGCACAGAATCCGCAGATACAGAAGCATTGTCTGATAGCCCCAAGTTAAGACGGCGACGAGTCAATGCGGCAAAATCTGGAAGGCTAAAGGAAAATGCACCTCTAGCCGAAAGTAACAATCTCGATCGGTTGCGAGATCTGATCGCTGCTGCAATTGATTATTTCATTAGCAAGCGATCGCTAGATGAGACATCGGGCATTACGCCTAGCGATGAGGCTTGGTTAACAATGGAGGATCTATTTGGCGATGATAATGGACCCTGGCCGCTGCCATTGGAATATGAATCCGTTGCGTTTAGTAAATCACCAGATCGTACAGTCATCCATTCATCAAGTGAATTACAAAATTTTGAAACCACGACCACCCAAATTTCTCAAGATCAGCTTGAAGGTAGCCTAGTTTTCGAGGAAGAATTATTGATGTATCAATCGCAAAACTCCGACAGCGATCGCCCTTTACGAGCATGGATTGAGTCAAAAGTAAATCTTCGGGGCTACTCTAATAATCCTGTGATGATATTACTCATTCAGATTGATGCGATCGTTGTCCAGATCGAAAACTTGATCATTAAGCTATGGAAAGGATTGATCAGTTTCCCAAAACGCTTAATTAAGTTCATACGTTACGGGAAATTTAGATAGAAGTTGATAGATTTCTTGCTGGTGACCAAGCAGGACAACTATGGGAAGATGGCCCCGAACTGAATAATTTAGATGCTGTTGGGGCTGCGCCACAGGGCGCAGCCCTAAATCTCTGCGATCGCAAAAAATTTTATCTGCGTATGGTGAATTACTAATTGCGAGTTACGACGGCCTCAATATGAGCAGTCTGAGTTTTGACATTTGTCGCTGCATCAACTTTGCTCTCCACAGAGGCGATCGCCCAACGCAATGGTTCGCCATGTTTGGCTAGCTCTTGCTCAACATTTTTAGCGATCGCATCTTGATTTTCATTAATCTCAATTTCCGCAGTAATAAAATGGGTAGTCATGCTGTTTACTTTTTCTAGTTTAGTTTGATGGATAGAATTTTACCGCATAAAACCCAAAAGAGAGTTGCAGCGCGAA
>JAYUSC010000296.1:0-1754 GCA_043755885.1 Pseudanabaena sp.
TAATAGCAAAGGTTATGGGATCGCAGCCCCAACTGATATGCCCCAAAACATTTTAGAAAAGATCGTTTGGCATAAGGAGCAAGAAGTCGCGCAGATGTACGCCACCGAGCCGCTTGAGTCAATTAAAGCTAAATTAACCAGCATTAGTCCGCCGCAAGATTTTTATGGCAGTTTACAAAATTCCCGCATCAAACCTGCCCTAATTGCCGAAGTCAAAAAAGCCTCGCCGAGCAAAGGTGTATTTCGTGCAGACTTCGATCCTGTTGCGATCGCAACAGCCTACGAACGCGGTGGCGCGAGTTGTCTCTCCGTACTAACCGATCGCGAATTTTTTCAAGGTGGCTTTGAAAATTTGCAACTGGTACGCCAAGCCGTTGATTTGCCGTTACTTTGCAAAGAATTTATTATTGATCCCTATCAAATTTATTTAGGGCGATCGCATGGTGCGGATGCGGTTTTATTAATAGCGGCAATTCTCACCGATGCTGAATTAATTGAACTACAAGCATTAATCCATCAGTTGGGTATGACAGCGCTAGTTGAAGTGCATACTCAAGACGAGCTAGATCGCGTTTTGCAAATTCCTGATGTGCGGCTAATTGGGATTAATAACCGCAATTTAGAAAACTTTGTCGTCGAGCTTGAGCAAACCCAAATTTTAATGGATAGACTAGATCCAACAACTAGAAATAAATATCTCTGGGTAAGCGAATCTGGTATTTATACCCGTCAAGATTTGGACTTTGTGCAAAGTTGTGGTGCAAGTGCTGTACTAGTAGGTGAATCTTTAATTAAGCAAGAAAATATTGAAGATGCGGTTAGAAATTTGCTAGAGAATTAAATGTCGTCAATTTTGCAGTCAATATTTCAAAAGTTTCTCTTGCCATTTCTGAGGATTCTGGTGCTGGCTTATATTGGCTTTGCGATCGCCTTATATTTTGGTCAGTCAAACCTAGTCTACATGCCTAGCCAAACGCTAACAGAAACGCCTGCAACCATTGGCTTAAAGTTTGAAGATATCCAGATCACAACCAAAGACAATGTCAATTTAGATGCTTGGTTTGTGCCAGCCAAAGATAACGATCAAATTGGTAAAGGCGTGATTTTGTTTTGTCATGGCAATGGCGGCAATATTGGCAATCGCGTTAGTTATTTACCGATATTCAAAGATTTAGGGCTATCTACTTTCCTGTTTGACTATCGCGGCTATGGCAAAAGTGAAGGTAAACCCACCGAAGCAGGAACCTATGCCGATGTCGAAGCAGCGTGGCAATATCTTACGCAAGAGCGCAAAATCTCACCTAAAAAAATTATTATCTACGGTGAATCTCTCGGCGGTGCGATCGCAGCTTACATAGCCCAGCTAACTTCTCAAGATCTCAAAAACAATGCAGGTGGACTTGTTCTCGCCTCCACATTCACCTCAATTAGCGATCGCGCATCTGAGCTTTATCCATTTTTGCCAATTCGATTTCTGTCTCGTTTTTACTACAACTCGCTCGAACGCTTACCCAGCATCAAAATCCCTGTTTTAATCATCCATAGCACTGAAGATGAGATCATTCCTTTTCATCATAGCGATCGCAATTTTCAAGCAGCCAATCAGCCTAAAAAACTAGTCAAACTACGCGGCGATCATAACAGTGGCTTTCTAGACTCTCTCGAAACCTACCGCAATGGACTTAACGAATTTATCCAAAGTATATAATCGTGAACAGCGCCAACAAAAATCACCAATTACCAATTCAGGAATA
>JAYUSC010000297.1:0-9793 GCA_043755885.1 Pseudanabaena sp.
CGGGCAAAGCGCGCCGCGACATTTTTGGGTTTTATGTGTGTAGGTTATTTAAAATTTTGAGTCAGTTTTAAAACTGAACTCCGTGCCGTTGAGAATGCGCTCGATATTAGAGCGATGTAACCAAATTACAAAGATGCAGCCCACCGTGACAAAGCATGAATAAATAATATTCCCTTGCAATGTCCACATCAAGGCTGGGGCGACGGCGGCGGCGGCAATTGAGCTAATCGAAACCGTGCGCCAAATTGCCATCGTCGCTAGCCAAATGCTAAAAGCCGCGATCGCAACAATCCAATTCAACATAAACAAAATTCCCACACCCGTCGCCACTGACTTACCACCCTTAAAACCTAGCCAAACGGGGCGACTATGACCAATGAGGGCAAGCATTCCTGCCCCAATCACGAATAGCGATAAATTATCGGTAATTGGCGATCGCGTATAGCCAAAAGTTGTAGCCAAAACGGCTTGCAAATAATTCGCCGATTGCATCATGTAAATTGCGATCGCACCTTTAGCAAAATCGGTCGCAAATACGATCATTCCTGCAAACTTGCCAACATTGCGCCATACATTCGTGGCTCCTGTCGAGCCTGAGCCAAGCTCCCGAATATCAATACCCGCCATCCGACCCACCAAATAACCCGTAGGGAAAGATCCTAAAAGATAGGCGATCGCAAGTAAGAAATATGGAAACCACATAATCTGTATTTTAGAAACAATATTAGGCTAGCGCAAGTGCTAACCTCATTCTCTAATATTGTGGCAAGCAAACATAAAAAAAGAACCGCGTTGCGGCTCTTTTTTTATTGGTTTTTAATCAATCGAAATAGATTGCGGTCCGTCATTCTTACCACTGTTGCTACTAGAAGCGGCTGTGGTCGGTGTTGCTCCTTGTTTTTCTAGCCAACCCTTTAAAGGATCTTGTTGAAGATCGAGCTTGAGAAAGCCCGAAACGAGTCCACCAAAAAATGCAACGGGTTGCCCCAAGAACTCATTGAGAATCGGTTTTAGCTCGTCCATAAAATGTAGAAATATAATTAGAGTTATTTTTTACAGCCTTTTGCAAGCAAAAGAGATCCAAAGGATTTTTTAAAAGTGTTGCTAAGCAACACTTTTAAAAAATCTCTCGGCTTTTATTGTATCGTTAAAATCTAGAAAATCGGGAAGATTACATCTCTCTGGGCTAATTTCTAACTAACGATTGCTACAATTTCTGATCAAATCTAGCAATTTCTAACCATATCGTAGTTAAATCGATCAATGCACTCTGATTAATTTCTTGAGGAGTGGCAAATCTAGAGAAAATTTTCGATGACTACGCTAAACAGATCTACTCTTCGTCGCCTTAAAAAACTCAAGCAGTCATCTGCGGTTTGGGAAGGTGATCGTCGTGCCTTACCCGCCAAGATCAGCCAGCCGCAGGACTCTTCCAACATTATCCCTCTTCATGGTCATGATGGAGATTCTAAACCCCATTGCATTTTGTGGGTAGATGGTTCAATGGGAATGGTGCGTTCTATGGACGTAGTGGAGTTGGCTGTGGGGCAAGAAGCATTTGTCCGCGCTTTGTTGCAGGCGATCGAACATCCCCAAAGTCCTGCCCAGCCATCCTTGCCTCAAAAAATCTTGGTATGCGATCGCGAACTCCAGTTTTATTTGCGCGGCGTGTTACAGGACTTAGGAATATCTGTTGAATATGTCGAGCGCTTGCCCTTAATTGACGAGATCTTTTCGCATATTTTGGAAAGCTTTACCGCAAATCCGCCCATTGTGCCAGAAAGGTTTGCGCCAGCTTTATATAAACAGTCCGAGCAGTTATGGCAAAATGCACCTTGGAATATACTCTGGGATCATCAAGTGATTTCCATCAAGCTTGATCACTGGGATCTCGACAGTCTGTATGCGATCGTCATGGGCAAGATGGGGTTAGAGCAAGGCGTAATTTTTTATCGATCCGAAGAGTCTTTGGTAAAGTTTCGACAGCGTATTGTTTCAGGCAGCTCTGAAGATGAGATCGAAGAAACTTTTTTACATCAAGACTGTTTGTTCAATCTTTTTGAAACGCCTGATCTGGAGATGGAAGATGACTTTCCTCCATTTCCATTTCGGGGCAAGATGAGGGCTTTACCTGCGGCAACTACACCGATGAAGCCGATCTATGGTGCTTTGCATCCTCTTGAAGGCGGTAGACCCTATCTATACGACGAAGAAGCGATCGCGCTGACAGTTGCTCTAGAAGCCCTAAACAAATTTTGGGAACAGCACCGTAAGCGCTTGAACTCTAATTTTGGTAATCTCTCAGGCACTTACACAGTTTTTGCGCCAAACCTCGATAGCGACGTTGAAGAGACGATTAAGGTTGTCGTTAAGACCATGCCTGATCTGGCTGATGAGTTGCATCAATTGGTGGAAGAATATAACGAGGACGATGATGATGATGATTCGCCTCTAATCAATGAGGATCTTTGGCCAGACAACGCCCTGATCAACATGATGACCATCCCTTGGGAGCAGGTGAATTTTTTACGCAACGCCAACATTCATCGTCAGCTTTCCGATGGAATCTCTGCGATCGCAACCGCCAAAAAAGGCGATGGATTAGCAGGGCTGATGATTCAGACTTCGCGTCCTAAGGCTTTGGAATTGATTGCAGAAATTCATAGTTTTGATGGGCTCCAGTCTGTGTGTTTCAATCCCGCCGAGGATATCTTTGGTAATACTTGCCAGCTTGGCTTAATGGTGATGGGCAACGATGACCTCCATCTATTCGGCGAATTTGACAAACCCACTCTCAATGGCGAACATCACAAACGCTGGAAACAACGCGCCAAAAGCACCAAAGGTCATATCTGCGTGATTATCGCCATGGGGATCACTGGTGCGTCGCGCAGCAATCCCGCCCCGCATCATATTTTGGGCTATTACGAAATCAACCTCATCGACGAAAAAGAATTGGGCTTAGGCAAATTACGCGCCGAACCCGACTTTGACTTTGAATTTTAACTGATGACGTGGAACCCTCACCCCCCAGCCCCCTCTCCTGCGGGAGAGGGGCTAGGGGTGAGGGTCTTAGAATTATTACAACTTTTCCCCTTGTCATATGCAAATCATCTATCGCATCCTCGATGCCAATCTCGATCGCGCCCGTGAAGCCCTACGCACCATTGAAGAATGGTGTCGCTTTGGTTTAGAAGATGTGGATTTGTGCGATCGCTGTAAGCAAATGCGTCAAGAACTCGCGCAATGGCACAAAGAAGAATTTCGTCGCGCCCGTAATACGCCTGATGATCCCGCCACGGGGCTGAGCCATGCCAATGAAGTTCGGCGCTCTAATATTCGGGCTGTCCTCAGAGCGAATATGGGACGCTTACAAGAAGCCCTCAGAGTTTTAGAAGAATATGGCAAAATCGTTGATCCCCAATTAGGAGAATCGATGAAACAAATGCGCTATCAGGTGTATACCCTCGAAAGCGAATTACTAGCCTGTGAAGTTAACAGCATTGGCACAATGCGCCGTCAAAAGTTACAGACTGCAAGCTTATATCTAGTAACTATGCCCGTGGCGAATATCGTCACAGTGGTCGAGTCAGCTTTACAGGGCGGTGTGCAGATCGTGCAGCATCGGCAAAAAGATGGTGAAGATGGAACCCGCTATGCGATCGCAAAACAACTTTGCGAAATCTGCCATAAGTACGATGCCTTATTTATAGTTAATGATCGCGTAGATATTGCGATCGCAGTCGGAGCTGATGGCATTCATGTGGGACAGACAGATTTGCCAGTTGCGGCAGTGCGCCAAATCTTAAATGCGGATGGTGGCGACGCGTCGCAATACATCATCGGGCAGTCAACCACAAATCCGCAAGAATTAGAAATTGCGCTGCATAATCAAGTCGATTATGTCGGTGTTGGTCCAGTCCATGCCACGCCTACGAAGCCGAACAAAGCTGCTTCTGGACATGAATATGTCAACTATGCTGCTGAGAATATCAACATTCCTTGGTTTGCGATCGGTGGACTTGATCAACATAATTTAGAAGCTGCGATCGCAGCGGGTGCTAAACGGGTCGCCGTAGTCCGCGCCTTAATGCAAGCTGAACATCCCGATCGCATTGCCAAGCAAATGCGATCGCTTTTGTCTAGCGAATAAAAAAGTGGCGGTGCTTCGCACCACGACTTTTTTATTCGGGTTTCTTCTTTTCAGAAATATCTCTGATCGTAATTGTAAATCCATCGCCCAACTTGATGGCTATGATCTGATACCAACCAGCAGGTTCTGGAGGGTAGTATAGTTCTTCATCTAGAGTTTCTCCAGTCTCTACGACATTAACTAATCGATCAAATAGTTGGCGATTAAATTTTTCTAGAAATCGCCTCAGCACTAATTTCCCAATTAAATCTTCACGACAGCGATCGAACATTCTCGATATCATCGGATTCAAAACCAAGCAACGAAAATCCATAATGTTGCCAGTAATCGGATCGCGAACGGCTTGCATCGCGGCGATCCCATCAGACACACTATTTAAAACGCTAGTGATCAAAGCCCTCGACTGATACAACATTTCTTCAGTTTCTTTGTGCCTAGCAATTTCGTCTTGCAACAACCGTCTCTGGCGCTGAATTGTCAATTGGTTTTCGAGACGAACTAACACCTCCTCGCTCTGAAATGGTTTGCAAATATAATCAACCCCTCCAGACCAAAAAGCTTTTACTTTGTCAAAGACATCATCTAAAGAACTAATAAAAATCACAGGAATATCCCGTAAATCTATATCTTCTTTAAGAGCTTGACAGACTTGGTATCCATCCATCTCTGGCATTTTGATATCTAAAAGAATCAAATCTGGTCGTTTTACCTTCGCAGTTTTAAGAGCCATTCGTCCACTCGTGACACTACGGACACTATAGCCAAGTGTAACCAGTAAGTCACTTAGCAGTTGCAAATTTTCTGGGAGATCATCTACTAAAAGGATATTGCCCGTTAGTTCTAGTGAATGGTTATAGCTCATGTATTAATATTTTGGCTTGCAATAAGATCAAAGCGCAAAGCGCTATTAGTCATCTGTAGTTAGCAAAGGCTCTTTGTCATCGTAGTATGTTGACTAGATCCGTTCGGCTAACTCCAACCATCGCTCAGTTGATTTCTCGATCGCCTGATTTATTTCGGCAAGACGATCGGATAGCTTCTGAACTTCGGTATGTCCTTTGGGTGGATTGTGATAAATCTTCTTCTCAATTTGAGTTTTTTCCGTTTCCAATTTCGGGATTTTTGCTTCTAGTTCCTCATACTCACGCTTCTCTTTATAAGAGAGTTGAGAAGGTTTTTTGGTCTCGACGCTTGGCTTAGCAGCTTCAGGCGCAGATGGTTCTGATTTAGTAGGTTTCTGCTCTTTTGAGGATTTATTCGATTCTTGCTCAGCTTCGTCTTTTTTATATTCCAAATAGACAGAATAATTGCCTGGGTACAAGCGAACTTCACCTTCTGCTTCAAAGGAAAAAACCATTTCTACAGTGCGATCGAGAAAATAGCGATCGTGGGAAACCACAATCACACAGCCATTAAATTCTTCGAGATATTCTTCTAAAACTGCGAGAGTCTGGACATCAAGATCATTAGTCGGTTCATCGAGGATCAGTACATTCGGAGCCGCCATCAAGACTTTGAGCAGGAATAAGCGTCGCTTTTCGCCACCAGAAAGTTTATTGATCGGTGCATATTGCGTATTCCCAGGGAAGAGGAATCGCTCTAGCATTTGCGACGCGGTGATGATGCTTCCATCTGATGTCTTGACTAGTTCCGCGACATCTTTGAGATAGTCAATCACGCGCTGATTACCATGATCGGCAAGATCATCAGAATGCTGATCGAAATAACCAAAATGGATCGTCGTGCCAATTTCCACCGTACCTGCATCGGGCTGCAACTGTCCGATGATCATATTCATCAGCGTTGATTTACCAGCGCCATTGGAGCCAATAATGCCAATCCGATCTTCAGGCGTGAAGTTGTAAGAGAAGTCCTTGATCAGAGTGCGATCGCCATAGGATTTACAAATGCGATCAAGTTCGACTACCTTCTTGCCAATCCGCCGCCCTGCGGTAGTGATATCGACCTTGGCATTGGCTTGTTTAAATTCGGTTGCTTGCAAAGCATGGGCGCGATCGATTCTTGCTTTTTGCTTAGTACTGCGAGCCTTTGGTCCTTTTTTCAGCCATTCCAATTCACGGCGCAATAGTCCTGCATGTTTGCGTTGGGTACTCGCCACGGAGTCTTCAGCTTCAGCTTTTTTCTCTAGATAATAAGTATAATTACCAGAGTAATTATACAAATCACCGCGATCGATTTCGATGATGCGGTTAGTAACGCGATCGAGAAAATAGCGATCGTGGGTAATCAAAAATAATGCACCCCGATAGCGATTGAGATAGCTCTGGAGCCATTCCACCGAGAGCGCGTCCAGATGGTTGGTCGGCTCATCCATCAGCAACACGTCGGGAGCTGATAGTAATGCCGATGCGATCGCAATGCGTTTGCGATATCCACCCGAAAGACTACCAATTTTCGCTTCGAGATCGTCAATTCCTAATTTAGTCAACACAATCTTGGCATTGGTTTCGAGATCCCAAGCGCCCGTCTGATCCATGCGCTCCGAGACTCGCGATAACTGCTCTAGCAATCGATCAAGATCGCCATGCCCGTGGGTTAACTTATCCGAAATTTCTTCATATTCCTTGACCAGCGACATCTGTTCGCCACTATCAGCAAATACCTGCTCTAAAACCGTATTTTCTTCGTTCAGGTCTGGCTGCTGTGGTAAATAAATAATTTTGGCACTAGAATTCACCCAAAGCTCGCCGCCATCGCTATGTTCTAGCCCTGCGATCATTTTGAGTAATGTGGATTTACCCGATCCATTTGTGCCAATTAGCCCCACTTTATCCCCTTCATCGAGGCTAAAACTAGCATCCTTGAGGATTTCCTTGATGCCAAAATCTTTGCGAACCGATCGCAGTGTAAAAAGTGCCATGCCTTATAATCTACGAACTTAGAATTAAATTTATAATCTAGTTTAGCGCGATCTCTCTATTTATGCCCCCGAGACATCAAGCCAAAAAAGCTCAACGACAACGAATCCTAACCTTGCACCGCTCTTTTCAAAATCTGTCCGATTTTGCCATACCTTTCACCAGCTAAACCATCTAACTCATGTTCGATATCTTCTAGTGCGCCAATCTTGCTTGTCCATAGTCCTGAAGCTAGCTGACGTGTTGCATGAGTCGGTATACCCTCGTCGCTAATGTAGAGAGCAATTTTGGTATAGCCAATTTCTAATGAGTCATCTTCACAAGTTTGGTAGCCTAATGTTTGATAAGCCTGTACATAAGCTGACAAGGTTTCTTCCATTGGCACACCTTCAACCCAATAAAACTGATCTTCAGGTGTCGGCTGCCACCAGCGCTCTTGATCCCCAGCGACCCATGCAAAACAGTTATACTCCTGAGGTTTGGCGCTAGTAACGTTGTAGTTAGTGCTTGCTAGATTCGGATATCGTAGCTCTAGATGAATAGCCTTAGTCATTAAGCCACATATCCATTTTTTCTACCCCAATTTAGCCAATCTTCTGCCATTTGTTTGATTTTACCTTTATGTCTGGGCTGGACGGGATTTTCTTGGGTAATTTGCCGTAAAGCCATTAGCCAATAGAGAGGATTTTGACTTAAATCTTCAAGCATGAAGGGAATAACTGGTTTCCCCATGTTAATAATTTCTTGATAAATGGGATGTTTAGCCATTTCGACTGTTGATGAAATATCTGCTATTTCCTTAATCCATTGACTAGCGAGGTTGTGAAATTTCTTCTGTAACAGATCTCGATCACTAATATCGTCGATGTAATTGCTAGGTTTATCTACATGAATGATACTGTCAGCAGCTAGATCAAATAATTTGGATGTCATAAAAAATCCACCAAAAGATTACCCTGATTTGCCGATTATATCATTTCATTATTTCTCGCGACTCCAGAAAAGAGCTAGTAAAACGCATCCTGTCAGCAATCCGTAAATCGCACCGATAGTGAGGGTTAAAAAATATCCCAACTTGTTCATCAATAAACTGCCCACCATTACGCCCACATACCAACTTGCTGTAGTCCCGACCACCCACCAACCCGATCGCTTAAAGTAATGTTTGATGATTGTCCACTGCATAAATCCTGTCGTCAAACCGCGTAAACAAGCATATATCACCAATAAATCAACTGCCTCGCCATAGGTGACAGCTAACTGAAAACTTGCCCAAGAACTCAGTGAGCCGCCCACCGCGCCGCCCACTAAAGTTGTCCACAGCCATCCGACACCTTGAATATATCGTCTGATTATTAGCCACTGGGCAACTGCGATCGCAAGACTCATGACTCCAAAACCTAGAAACACGCCAAAATCGCTTGTCATATTGTTTGAGACAAAGGCGCTAACCTTGCCACCACCCGCGTAACTGAGTGATGTGGCTGTAATCCACAAGGGTAAAAAATGCCAGCGTAGTTTTTTGATGATTATCTCTTTTGTCCTAAAATCTAATAATGAGAAGACTATACTTTTTGCTGCCAGGAACTACCAATAAATTTGCTTGCGGCGGATTGTGGGCTGAGCTGAAAACGCTGGAATTAGTTAAACAAGTTTGTCTTGCGGAAGTCGTCACCTATCGCCAGCGCGAACAAGGTTATCTCTGGTTAGATGATTTATTAAGCTCAGACGATACATTTCGAGCCTTGGACGATGCAATTTTTGTGATGTGTTGGGGGTTTGATGTGGCTAAGCTCGCGCCTAAGCTCAAGAAGCTAAATGCGGTTTATCACGCTCATAGTGCCGAATATGGCTTTAATTTACCTGCTAGCGTGCCAATTATTACGGTTAGTCGCAATACTCTCGGTTATTGGGGACAGAGATCGCCACATTCGTTAATTTATTATTTGCCAAACGAGATTTCTGCTAAGTTTCAAGATCAAGAAAATAATTATTGGAGCGATCGCAATATTGATGTGCTAGTACAGGCGCGAAAATCTTCTAGTTATTTGATGAACCAATTAGTTCCTGCGCTGCAAAAGCAATGTCGCGTGGAAATAATCGATCACTATGTCGAAGATTTGGCAGAATTATTTAATCGCACCAAGGTATATCTATACGACTCCGCCGAATATTGGGCAGTGCAGGGCGTAACCGAAGGATTTGGCTTGCAACCGATGGAGGCTCTCGCCTGTGGCTGTCAAGTTTTTTCGAGTGTCAATCATGGCTTAGCGGATTATCTCGACCCTGCTTTTAACTGTTACAAGATTGCAGGATATTCTCAAGAGTTTGATTTACATCGAATTCTCAAAGTGATTCAGACCAACCAAAAATTATCTTTATCGCCAACAGTATTAGATGAATATCGTGCCGAAAATATCATGATGCGGCTCCAGATGATTCTCGAAGAACTGAACGAATTTTTTGATCACAAAGAAATATACCAAAGCAATATTCCTGATTTAGGTTATTGGCAAGTGATGAAGCTGCGATCGCGAAAAATATACACAAAGCTACTCAAACGTTTGAGACCATAAAAAACAGGGTTGCTATGCAACCCTGTTTTTTTATGAAACTAGTCCTGTTAATGGCGAACTGGCACTAGCATAAGCTTTGACAGGAATCCGCCCTGATAGATAGGCGGCGCGTCCTGCCTCAGTTGCCATGCCCATCGCCCGACCCATTGCTACAGGATTATTCGCACATGCGATCGCAGTATTTA
>JAYUSC010000298.1:0-4057 GCA_043755885.1 Pseudanabaena sp.
TAGCCCGCCGCAACATTTTTGGGTTTTATATGGATTATTTTTTTTCTTGGGATTCTCTTATTGATCTTGCGATCGGACATTTCTCAATTTCGCTATTTCTGGCAAACTCAGCCCAGTAGCATGACTAACCGCCGCGTCATCAAGAAGATCGAGCAATTTTGCCGCCACTGCTAGCGTCGCCTCTGTTTTACCTTGCTCCAAGCCTTGCTCCAAGCCTTGCTCCAAGCCTTGCTCCAAGCCTTGCTCCAAGCCTTGCTCTAAGCCTTGCTCCAAGCCTTGCTCTAAGCCTTGCTCTAGTCCCTGTTTTTCGCCTTGCTTCAAAGCCTTGATGATCGCATTATGGTGATCTTGGATAAAGAACTCTTGATGTTCTAACTCATCTAATTCTTCAGGCGAAAGATTACCTTCTCTCGCAAACTCAAAGGCTTGCTTAATTTCTGGGACAAGATTCATACTCTCTGGCACAACATCTATATTGATC
This sequence comes from Pseudanabaena sp., assembly GCA_043755885.1. Taxonomy (GTDB): domain Bacteria; phylum Cyanobacteriota; class Cyanobacteriia; order Pseudanabaenales; family Pseudanabaenaceae; genus Pseudanabaena. Next base: position 482 of record JAYUSC010000298.1, read on the forward strand.
GCATGTTTGAGAAAGTATAACCACTTATCCGCCAAGGTTTCTAGCGCCATGAGTGCTTTATCAAACTTGGGCAACTCGACAAATACCAGTTCCAAATCGTAGATGGGATAGTCAATCAAAAAGTCTTTCTCTTTTAAAATAAACCGAGAAGTCAATTGATTTATTTCGGGAAACATCACAAAATCTGTAATCGTGAGCGCAATCACAGGATTTAGGACTGAATAGGATTGCCCAATACCGAGTTGAATCGAATAGGCTTTGGCGGCATTGTAGAGAATTCGCTTCTCAAATCCTTCGATATTCAATACCTGCATCTCGATAATTACGCTTGTACCATTATCCAGCTTGGCTTTGACATCAAGATAGGTATCTTTAACTCCTCGGATTCGTGGTGCTAAATAAGGATTGAGAATTTCTAATTGCGAGATTTTGCGATCGCCATTGTAAAGCATCGCATTCAAAAAACTGATCAAGACATCATGGCTTTGTTCAGAGCCAAAGATTTTCTTGAATGCAAAATCAGTTTTTGGACTAATAAATTTCATAATCTCAGGTCAATATTGCATACTTTTATTCTAGCAAAAATTCGTTGCGAGCTTACATCTCAAAATCATTACTCGCTAATTGAAGGAGCCGCCGCCAGATAACTAGAACATTGGCGGATCGAGTCAATATCTGAGGTTGTCCATGCTCTAACATCTTGGCAATGATGTCCAACTAATAGCCCCCATAGCTTTCCATTAGTTAAAACTGGCGCAACTAAATTTGAGCGCACTTGCATTCCTCTCAAAAAATCTTGATGACACTCACTAATCAGAGCCTTCTCAATATCGTCAGTAGCACATATACGTCCCTGCAAATAAAGCTCCGCATATTCTAGATTGAAGCAATCATCAGGTCCCGTAGAAGCAATAATCGAATATTTCGGCTCACTGACCGCTTCAAAGGTTACTTGTCCCTTCCATTTCGTGTAGAAATAGTACAGAACCACACGATCAACATTAAGATTCTCTCTGAGTTTGTGCAGAGCATTACTAACAACTTGATCTTGTTGTAACTTATTGGTAATCCGATTTAAAACTGAACTCAAATTGCGATTGGCAGGATTCATTATGGCTACAAAAATGGTTAAATCTGCAAAAAATGGGCAAAGTAAAAAATCAGAACCTCACCTGACTCAATGATTGTTCGACGAATTCTATTTTAGTCCATTTAACTACGGGCTGTAAAATAAAGAACCAATTTTCTGTTGGCGCGGCAAAGCCGCGCCAACAGAAAATTGGTTTTCCCCCATAACGAGGTTCAAATTGCCTAAAGAATATCGAGCCACAGGAATCAACCTCAAGGGGATGCCCTTGGGTGAAAGCGATCGCCTATTGACGATCCTTACTAAAGAACATGGCTTGATTAGAGCCGTCGCCGCAGGAGCTCGAAAACATCGCTCGCCAATGGCAGGGCGATCTGGCTTATTTGTGGTCAATGACTTACAAATCTCCGTAGGGCGCAATATGGATCGCATTAAGAATGCTGAAGTGCTGCAATCTTTTGTCGGTTTGGGGAAAACTCTCGCTAAGCTCACCGCTGCCCAATATTTGTCCGAACTTGCGCTAATGCAAGCACTATCCGCTCAACCTCAAGAAGATCTGTTTTTAGTGCTAGTCGAGCATCTCAATCGTATTCAGGATGCTGAAAATAAAAATGTGTTAGCCTATTTGAATCATGGAACCTATCATTTGCTTGCGATCGCAGGATTTGCGCCCCAAGTGCATAGTTGCTGCCTCACCCAAAGCCCAGTTGTAGCCAATCGCGAGCAGCAAAAGTGGAAATCTGGTTTTAGCATTGTCGGTGGCGGCGTAGTTAATCTTGAAATAACCGATCTCGCAAATGACGGTAATCCGCACCCTGACTCGGCTGTCTCAAGTATTAGTGACGCTATGCATAATCGCATCAGTCACTACCTCACAGCGGCTGAACTTCTGGCTATGCAAGAGCTTGCTCAAACTGATTTAGCAGATAATATTTTAGAAACAAATCCCACCGATTGGCTGGCAGTTGAAAGATTGTTACGAGCCTACGCACAGTATCATTTTGATAGACCTATCCAGTCCTCGGCACTGATTGATAATTGTTTTTTTAACATATGACCCATTTATTCGATCCGCCTACCCCAAATCAGCCAGAGATTCCCGATTCCCACACTCATGCCAAGCATGGCGAGACAGCCGAAACTACTGAATTACTGGCCGAGCCAACTGATTCTCAGTCGGTGCTGCGTAATCCTAATTTTTTATCACTGTGGACTGGACAGGTCTTTTCGCAGATTGCCGATAAAATCTTTTTGGTACTCGTAATTGCGATCGTTTCTACACAATTTCAGCATGAAGGCGAAACGATTAGCGGTTGGGTATCCGCAGTCATGGTGTCATTCACGATTCCCGCAATTTTATTTGGGTCGATCGCAGGCGTATACGTCGATCGCTGGAATAAAAAAACAGTCTTAGTTAGTTCAAATATCCTGCGCGGATTATTGGTTCTTAGTATTCCATTATTGCTCTGGGTCACAAAACATAGCGTATTGCCTTGGGGCGCACCGACGGGCTTTTGGGGGTTGCTATGTATTACTTTTCTGGTCTCCACCTTCACGCAGTTTTTCACCCCTGCCGAACAATCCGCGATCACCCTCGTCGTCGAGAAACCGAAATTATTAGCCGCCAATTCGCTCTACACAACCACGATCATGGGGGCGCTAATTTTAGGCTTTGCCCTTGGTGAACCACTCTTAGCTCTATCCGATCACCTTTGGCATAATGTCGGTCAAGAAATCCTTGTTGGCGGTAGTTATTTAGTGGCGGGGATCATTCTGCTCCTATTGAAAACAGGCGAAACCAAAGAAGATTTACATCGCGATAGTTTTCATCTTTGGAATGACATCAAAGAGGGTTTGCAATATCTCAATCATAAGAAGACTTCGCTATCAGCATTGATTCAATTAATTTGTACTTTTTCGATCATTGCTGCCCTAACAGTCTTAGCCGTGCGGCTAGCCGAAGTGATGCCCGAAATTAAATCGGAGCAGTTTGGATTTTTATTAGCAGTAGCGAGTTTGGGGATGGCGATCGGGGCGGGGATCGTCGCAAAGTTAGGCGATCGCTGTAGCCGTCAAATGCTCTCTTTAATCGGCTCACTGGGGATGTCAGTATTTTTAGGAATGTTGGCAATTTTTAGCGATCGCTTTGGGTTAGGGCTAATTGCGATCGCAGGTACAGGTATTTTTGCGGGATTATGCGTAATTCCCATGCAAACTGTGATTCAAGAAGAAACGCCCGAAGATATGCGCGGTAAAGTCTTCGGCTTACAAAATAATGCCGTAAATATTGCTCTCAGTTTGCCCCTATCGGTTGCGGGTATTGCTGAATCTTATTTCGGATTGCAGAAAGTGATTTTTGGACTCAGTGCGATCGCGATCGCCACAGGAATACTAGCTTGGTACATTGCTCGTCAATTAGTCGAATCATAATGCAGCAATTCTCATTATGAAACCGATTTTGGTGTTTCCAGCGCCAAAGGCGCTGGAAA
>JAYUSC010000299.1:0-9753 GCA_043755885.1 Pseudanabaena sp.
GGACAGGTGTTGAGATGGCAGACGCGCATCATGATGCAGATGTGCCGTTATCTTAGCCGAAAATCAGCAACACGTTAGCATGAGCTTTAGTCCGTGGGGCGATCATTCCAATAGGGCAACCGCACACGTTTCTTAACAAAGCCGTACACATTTCTTAACAAACAAGAAATAGAAATTGCAAGACGGGATAATTGAGGGTAATTACAATGAGAAGTCTAAAATGTCAGCAACAAGCAGCCCCATAGCGCTAATCGAAACACACTTTGGAAATTTGCGAGACCCCAGAGCATCACACAGTATTCTTCATAAGCTGATCGATATATTGATAATCACGATTTGTGCGACGCTCAGTGGAGCTGATAACTTTGCGGCTATAGCCGAATACGGCAAAGAGAAAGAAGAATGGTTAAGAACATTTTTGGAGTTAGCAAACGGAATCCCATCGGTAGATACATTCGAGAGGCTATTTGCGAGACTGAAACCAGAGGAATTGCAAAAATGTTTTATAGGATGGATGGAAACAGTGCATAAAGTGACAGATGGAGAATTGATCAATATTGACGGAAAAACGCTGAGAGGAGCAAAGGAAGCAGGAAATTCTCGCAGTTTGATTCACATGGTGAGTGTGTGGTCAGCATCACAACATTTGGTACTGGGTCAGAAAAAAGTCGGCGAGAAATCGAATGAAATAATTGCGATTCCAGCATTGCTAAAAATGTTAGTGATACGAGGTTGTGTGGTGAGCATAGATGCAATGGGATGTCAGACCGAAATCGCGAACACAATCATTGAGCAAGGAGCCGATTATGTGTTGGCGCTGAAAGGGAATCAAGGTCATCTCCATGATGATGTGCGTGAACTATTTACATCTGCAAGTGAACATGATTTCAAAAATATCGAACATCAGTTTGATGAAACAGTTGAGAAAAGACATGGGCGCATTGAAACTCGGCGCTATTGGACTATGGGTAATACGGAATACTTAATCGGCGCGGAGAAATGGAGAGACTTGAAAAGTATTGGTATGGTTGAATCAAAGCGTATTCCTGAGTTGGGAACGATTCAATGGGCAAACGATGCTGATCTAGATGCTGATGTGCTTTATGCGGCAGTCTCAGGTCAAGCGATCGCAGATTTTGATCAGTTGATTTCTACTGTGGAAGGTGATGTGATCAAGCTCTATCGACCTCGCAAGGCAAGAGTCGATAAAATTACGGTTCAAGATACGATCTCAAAACGACAAGTGCAGATTGATCTGCCAGAGCGTGAATATGCGATCGCAACTTCTGCTCATCAACAACAAAAGTTAATTATTTGCTATGAGAATTTGGCAGTCAGCATCATCAAGTCGAATCATGTAATGTACTTTGTGCGATCGCAATATTCTGACAATAATCATATCAAGATAGGCTAAACTATAATTTGGTTGTTATTTTGGTTATTGAGTTTTTTATGAACAACATCCAAGAACTTGTGATTGACAAGGTAAAAGCTTTATCGCTCAATCAACAAAAAACCGTTTTATATTTTATTGATCGCATTTTGTCGCCTAATATTATCAATTCCCATCAAGAACTAGAAAAACTATTAATAGAAGGAGTTGATAGTTTGGAACGGGGTGAGGGAATTGTCGCAACTGATGATTGGTGGGAACAGGAGCGCGATCGCTTAATTAACAATTCATCAAATTTGCTGACGAAATCAAATTAATGCACAGTATTATTATCGCGCTTCCTGCTCGTTCTGACATTACGAACAACTATGAGTATTTATCTGAATTTAATCCTGAAGTGGCACTAAAGTTTTTTGATGCGACTCGGTATAGCTTTGCAGAAATCGCTCGTAATCCTCAAATTGGGCGAAATTATCCCGTCAATAATCCTAGCCTTAATGGATTGAGAAAGTGGTATGTCAAGGGCTTTAGAAAATATCTGATCTTCTATCGAGTTCAGGAATCATCTATTGAAATTGTGCGGGTATTGCAAGGCGTTCAGGACATTGAGCGTATTTTGGGTGATGAGCCGTAGTAATGAATTTTTAGTTTTTGAGAGCTTGTAGAAATAAAGAGATCGCAGTCAGCAACAATAACCCTAATCCTGTCCGCCAAAGGATTTGCCAGATAATCGGGAGGTAGGTGAAGAGAATTGCGATCGCGCCACACATTGCTGATATGGGGAATGCGAGAAATATGCCAAGGATGAAAAATGCGAAATATTTTAAAAGTGCGATCGTGAATTTAAACATTGCTTTACTAGCCGCAGCTAGGGCGAAGTAAGGTTTTGTAATCTACGTTCCAAATTCGACCTAATGCTTTTGCACTTAATTCGGCTCTAATTGAGTCCTTAGCTTGGCAAGCATCAGCAATAGATTTGATGTAAGTAGTCGCTATTTCACTTTCACTCCTTTGTTTTTGAATATCTACTAATTGGCGATTAGTATCAGCATTAGATTGATCAGGCGAGTTGAAAGTATGAATTACGCCAATAACTCCTTCGATTTGATTGCCTGTTGTGCCATTAATACCATTACTAGGGCTAGTACGCACAATTCCAAAAGCGCAAGAACCATTACAGTTTGGATAGTTTAGTAATCCTACATTAGAGTTAACGTTTGCATAATTGTTTGTTCCTGTCTGTTGTAGCGTGGTAGGAGTAACTGTGAGCGATCCAGCATTTTGGATAGGAGGAGTGGTAACGGAAGAATCTCCCGTTGTTGTTGTCTGTGTTTCGTCTCCCCCTGCGGAAAAGACTGGCTCTATGTTTAGTGACAAACAAACAAATGCTCCTAATACAGCAAGTAAAATATTTTTTTGGGAATTGTTATTGATAGATGCTTGCATGACTAATGCTCTTCATATCTTTTGAGTGAACTAAAAATAGGTAGTAATAACAAATAAAGTAGCGACCAATTCAAGGAAAAAAGGTCGCTACTGAGCAAGAACAGTTTGACTATCTGTTCTTGACTTGCCAGAAAGCTTGAAGTGGACTGAATGTTACATCTTTGACAAACTGTTGATTAGTATGAGCGCCCGAGGTTTGTTCATACTTGTTTGCATTGTTCTGTACTTCCAAATGCAGGTGATTTTGAACACCAGTTTTACCAACTTCGTTCCCTGCTTCAATCCTCTTTCCACCTGTTACACTCAAACTACCAAGATGTCCATAAATCCACAACTTGCCATCATCACCTTTAACAGCCATGAAGTAGTTACCAGCTATATTTTGAATATTCCATGTAGTACCACCAATTACAGCTTTAACTGGAGTGCCGTTAGGCGCGTCAATGTCAATTGCAGCGTGCCATTTTCCTTGACCTTTGAAGTAGCTGGCATCATATAGGTAGCCTGCTGTCATACGACGACGTTGACCAAAGATCGTAGTCGTTAGATCGGTATAGATTTGAGCAATTTCAGTAGGTGTTTTAGAACGCTCATCTACCTCACCAGCCCATAGAGGAGGGTCAAATCTAGTGTTGTCGCCACTGTAAACATCCCACTGATCATTGGTTAAAGTCCCAAGATTACGATAGTAGCCACTCGGAGGGTTAACAACAGCGCTACTGCTTCGCCATTTCTGGTCAGGATTGCCAGCATTGCAGGACTGCATCGTAGCAGTGCCATAATTGGAACGTCCTGTAGCACCTGCTCCAATCTGAAGGCAAAGTTTCGATCTTTGATTTTGGAGCAAAACACTTCCATCTTGTTGTCCTGATAAAGTCCATGCCATATCAGGATCAGCAGGATTGCAAGGACTCCAAGTATTGAGCTTGGAATTAACTCCATAATGAGAGTTTGCACAAGCTTGAGTCGTTCTATTCTTCAGCATAACCGCACCAGCAAAGTTGCTGCTGAGTCTGTCGAAGTTTTGATCGGGATCGTTGTTGTTGAGCAACCACATTAAGATTTCAGGACGAGTATCATACTTTCTAATGTTGTTGTTTGTGTTGAGAGCGTAGCCATCGATAGAGAATGTTTCAGCAAAGCTAGGATAAGCAGAACCCAAGGTTAATAGCAATACAAAAAATTTGATCGCTCCTGCAAAAAGATTAGTTTGAAACATTTGAGAAAAAGAATTACCAATTACTTGGCTAAATTTATTCTTTTCCCCTTGGGAGTTAGCAATATTCACGGTTTGGAATCTCCTGAGTTAGCCTAGTAATTTCTAGGTTAAAACAAGCCTAGAGCTAACTGTTAGGAACAATTACAAATATGCAAAAATGCACTGTGCAAAGACTTTGTGCAAAAATGCACATAAATTTTGTCTGTGCAATGTAGATTTATCTGTGGCAGAACTACGCGAGAAAAAGAGATATTGGTCTACTGCTCCCAAAACTCCTGATTCAAAATCGAGACAAGATCACGGTTAAATTGCCATGTATTAGGAAATCTATAGTCTTTAGATTCATACTCATCTCTTACTTCAATTAGAGCATCTGTAAAAGAATCCTCAAAGCGATCGCTAAAGTGGCGTTTGAGGCTAGGTGATTGATTCAATAATTCCTTTAGTTCTGACCTTTGTTGTCTGATCGTTTTCTCCCATCCCCTAAACTCATTCGGCATATCAACGTAGCAACGTTTGAGAATATGTTCTATTAACACGCTAAGACGATTTTTAAGCTCACGTCGATCTCTACCTGCCAAACCCTCTAGCTCCTCTATCAAATTTTCAATATCAACATTTTGCAAATCGCCCGATCGCAATTGTGAAATCACCGTTTCTAGCCACAGGTTGAGATCGGTGTCATAAAGTGTTTGTTTTGCAACTGTCTGAGTCATTGTAAATTTCCTGTAGAAGATGTCCAAAATTCTTGATTCAAAATTGAGTCAATATCGCGGCAAAACTGCCATGTATCAGGAAATAGATATTGTGGATAATCATCTCTAACTGTTTCAAGAGCAAACTCAAAAGCTTCTACTACAGACTCATCCCATACAGTTTTGAGGCTAGGAGTCTTTTGCAATCTACGTTTTAGCCGTCTGCGTTGCTCTCTGATGGTGCGTTCCCATCTGTTAAATTCTTGAGGCATATCTACACAAAGACGCTTTAGGCAATGCTCTATCAAGGTTTCCAAACGACTCTCTAGCTCGTCACGGTAAGAATTTCCCAAAGCCTCGATCTCCTCTAACAAGTTGTCTATGTCCACATGGTCAAAATCCTTAGCCTTGAGTTTGGCGATGATGTCTTGAGTCCATAGCAAAAAATCGGACTCATATAGAGATTTACTAGCGATTATTTGAGTCATTTGTTTACTGCTCCGTTGCTACATCCGCTATTTATGACCAAAGGCAAACCTTACGGTAGGAAGAGGACTAGCTAAAATTTTTTGGATTAGTTTGCTTAACTTTTCTCCGTCTTCATAGTATCATAGCCATTGTCAGCGTTAAGGGCTTAGCGGCGGGGCATGATGGACAAACAGCAGTTTTTAGATAAGTTAGAAGAATTAGAAAGTCCAGATAATGATAAGTTGCGAAACTTTTTAAATCGGCTATTGCATGAAGGGTTATCTAAGAAAGAAATAGCAAAAGCTGGAAAAACCAGCATTTCAACTATATCTCGCAGACTAACAGATACTTGTGAACATTTTGATATTAATGTTGAACGTGGTGGTGTACATGAAGATGATTTAATCAACCTATTTCGCCAATTCAAGCCAGATTTTTTGCATTCATCCATATTGGAGGCTAAAGTCAATAGCGAAATATTAAATCGTCCCCAACTCCCAAATATCCCCCCCCCCGATCGCAACCAAGAATTAACAACCCTTGAGTTTATTGGACGCGATCGCGATCTAACTAATCTCGCAAACCTCAGCAGACAAGCCAAAATCGTCTTAATCAAAGATAGTTCGGGAGGGGGGAAATCGACACTAGCTAAAAAATTCCTGAAAGCCCACTTTCAGGAACCAAACATAATTGAAATAGACTTCGCTCTACCAGTCGAAGACAATGTGTCAGCCTCAGACAGATTACCAATTATTTTAAAACAGCTTAGTCAGGAGATATCTACTAGTTTTGCTCTAAATTTGGATTGCCTAAAAAGAAGACTTTCAGATAGACAGCAGCCACCTGTTGCTTTCCTAATCGATAACCTCGAATCAGCGCTAGATAGTCATTGTCGATTTTTGGCAAAATTGAACAACTATGAGGCTTTGCTCGGTGTGTTGGGCGATAGCAATGTCCTTTCGTTTACGCTAATCACAAGTCGGCGATCGCTTATTACGGAAAGAGGAACAATACGTCATTTGTCATTAAAGGGATTAGATATTACAGCATGGCAGCAATATTTTCACGATTGCGATAATGAGAAAGCTTCAGAGGCTCTAATACAGATGCACGATGCCTATAATGGCAATCCGAAGATAATGCATATTTTACATGATTACATTAAGGAGTATTCTGATGGCAATATCGGAATTTATTGGAATCGATATAAAGATAAGTTACTGGCTAATAAAGAAATACAAACACTAATTTCTGCGGAAATTAATTGGTTGCGAGATAACCAACCTGATGCATATAAACTATTCTATCAAATAGGTTCACCTGTTTCTCAGAATAATCAATTAATGTCTTTTGACGAGTTACTTAAGTTGTTGCAGGACATGCCAGAATCCAGAAGAAGTTCAGCTATGGATTTCTTGGTTGTTAGAACATCTTTGCTTGAGAAAGAAGATATGGATAGTTATTATTTGTCTCCTGTTCTTCATGAAGCTGCTCGGTTACATTGGGTAGAAAATATAAGTGTATTTGGCAAACCAGATTTAGCCTTGGAGAATGAATTGAATATGTATAATGCAGATAGACCAGTGGGTATCAATAGTCAGGCACAAATAGATATGCAAGGTTTGCATAATGATGTCAATCTTTTTTCACATACTCCTATCAATAAGGAGTCTGCACAAGAAATGTGTTCTATCAAATCATCAGATTTAATGAATGTATCTACACAGCCGCCATCAATTTTTACGTCGTTATTTCCTATGTCTGGAGACTCTAAAATTGGTTGTAACAATATTGAAATTCAACAAATATGGGCATTAGGCACACCTACTAATACGATGCCTCTAGAGCATAATAGTATTAGTCTTAATACAATGAATAGTCAATTACCATCCATGAAAAATATTTTCAATTTGGACTAACATATCAGGTAATGGGAGAAAATGACCAAGCAAAAGAATATAAAGCAAAAGCACTAAAACTTTTCGAGCAAATGGAAGCACCGAAACAAATCGAGAGAGTTAACAAAGCTTTTGGAGGAAATATTCAATGAATACTCAAATAGTGGATGCGATTCAAGACAACCATTAAGCGTAGGAGTAGCACAAAGACTTTTGATATAATAAGTGTAGATTTAATCAAAAATAGCTTATGCCAACCATTTCAGAGTTCTATGGGATTACAATTCGAGTATTTTATGATGACCATGCTCCACCACATATCCATGCATCCTATGGCGAACATGAAATTATTGTTAGCATTTCACCGATCGCAATCATCAAAGGCAAAGTTCCCAATCGAGTGCGATCGATGGTCTTAGAATGGATTGCCTTACATCAACAGGAACTAATGGGAAACTGGGAACTTTGTCAATCAGGAAAATCACCTCATAAACTAGAACCTTTAGATTAGAGAGAGTAACTATGTATAAAATCAATCGAGTCTTACCAATTGAGAACTTTAAATTGGTTTTAGAATATTCTGACGGAATAAGCGTTGTAGCCGACTTTACTCCAATTATTCAACAAGGCAAAGTATTTCAACCACTTCAAGATCCCAACTTTTTCGCTCAAGTCAGTTTAGACAAAACAGGTCGATATATTTATTGGGAAGGTGAAATAGAATTTTGTGCTGATGCATTAAGAATGAAAGCCATAGTAATTGATGAAGACTATTCCCTCAACAAAGCAATGGATGAAGGTAAAAATAGTTCAATTTATTCACGCGCAGAAGCTCTAGCTTTTTTGGAAAAATAGAATCGAACTCCAATACTAGCAATACTTTTTCCAGAAAACGACTAGAACTTTTCTCACTCCCATCGAATTTATCTCTTTGCATCAAACTTTTTGAGCAAATGGAAGAACCGAAACATTGCGATCGCAATAACAAAGCCTTTGAACAAGGAGCGATAAAATGAGTGTAACTTTGAATAATATCAATCCAACACTGAACGAACTAAAGCTAGGTTTGAAGAAACTATATGGCGATCGCCTTGTGCGATTAATTTTGTTCGGTTCTCATGCTAGAGGCGAAGCTAATCCAGACTCAGATATTGATCTGCTTGCCGTACTCAAAAGCCCAATATCTCAAGTACAAGAAATTTTTAATACATCCGAACTTTGCGTCAAAATTTTATTAGACTACAATGAGCTTGTCTCGATCATACCTATGAGTGAAGATGAATTTCACAATAGAAATGTTGCTTTATTGAGAAATATCAAGAGAGAAGGGATTGAGCTATGAACGAATTTAAGAAATTATTTTCTTTAGCATTAGAAGAACTAGACATAGCTACACTTTTACTTGAGAGCGGTCATTATCGCACCTGTCTTTCTCGTTCCTATTACTCCATGTACTATGCAGCCCAAGCGTTATTACTATCTCAAAACATAGATACATCGACACATAAAGGATTGATCCGCTTATTCAGTCTACATTTCGTAAAAACAGAACAATTCTCGCCAGAATGGTCAAACACCTTAAAAGCAGCCTACGACCTCAGGCAATTGAGTGACTACGATGCAGACTTTACTAGCACATTAGCAGAAGCAGAAAAAATCTTAGAACAAGCAAAGACTTTCGTAGCCGAAGTAGAGCAATTGTTGAACGCGCAATAACAGACTAAAGCGCTAGCTCAAACACAAAGCCCACGCGACTGTCATAAATTAAAGGCGATCGCCGCCATTCGATTTTTGTACCCAATCGTAAATTATTGGTAATTGCATAGCTCGTCGAGAGCGCAGTCGTACTCATCTCTAGGTTGCCACTGGACGAGGTAAAAGTATGGCTGAGACGCAAATCAGAATTATTGGGTGATAAAACTAAAATTCCCTGTAAACCGAGATCTAAACCTGAAACTTGTGGGCGATCTAGTTGATTAAATTGACGATATCCGACAATTGGCGAAATATTCCAATAGGAACCCAATGGCAAAACGTAGTAACGAATATTGGCTTGAAGTTCACTTTCGCGACCGCTAAACTCAGTCTGATAGCTACCACTCACCGTCAAAGGTGACTGCCCCAAAAATAGATCTTCAACGCCACCCTCAACCCCAAAAGAATTGTTGCGCGAAGTAATACCCAGTCTCAACTTGGTATTAAAACTAGGCGTATGGTAAATATCTTCTAAAAGATCGGGTGGTTTCTCTAGCCAACGCTGCAATACAGGGCTACTCTCGATTACTTGACGATCGATTTCTAGATCATTGGCACGGCGTGACATTTTGGCATCGCCATAGGCGGCGGTGGTAATACCAAAGTAAGAAATTGCTGCGATCGCAATCGCCCAAGTTTTTGCCATAAATTTTGAGTTGACTGTCGTAGTTTAAGGAATGTGGACGCGCACATGAATTAATTATGCACAGATATTCTCGTATTGAGCCTCAATTAAATAGCTTGGGTAATTCAAAACCGAATATTGGTGAGGCGGGCTGCGCCCACCTCACCAATATTCGGTTTTATTCTAGAAGTTTTTGTTTATGCTAGATAAACGTTTGGTGCAAGATCTTTATAGACAATGAACGAAAAAAAAAT